>NZ_CP137138.1:0-301218 GCF_047324295.1 Fructilactobacillus vespulae
GCGTGGCAACTTCCTATCCTCACAGGGGGCGATCCCCCAACTACTTTTGGCGTTCTGAAGCTTAACTACTGTGTTCGGCATGGGAACAGGTGTATCCTTCAGGCTATCGCCACCACACTATTTTGTTTGAAAGAACTTTGTTCTCTCAAAACTAGATAATATCTTTTCTTTTCCGAGTTACCATTATATCTTAATTCTACTTGGTTAAGTCCTCGACTGATTAGTATTAGTCCGCTTCAAGTATCGCTACTCTTCCACTTCTAACCTATCTACCTGATCATCTTTCAGGAGTCTTACTTCCATAAAGGAATGGGAAATCTCATCTTGAGGCGAGTTTCACACTTAGATGCTTTCAGCGTTTATCTCATCCATACATAGCTACTCAGCAATGCGCCTGGCGGCGCAACTGATACACCAGCGGTATGTCCATCCCGGTCCTCTCGTACTAGGGACAGCTCCTCTCAAATTTCCTGCGCCCGCGACGGATAGGGACCGAACTGTCTCACGACGTTCTGAACCCAGCTCGCGTACCGCTTTAATGGGCGAACAGCCCAACCCTTGGGACCAACTACAGCCCCAGGATGCGATGAGCCGACATCGAGGTGCCAAACCTCCCCGTCGATGTGAACTCTTGGGGGAGATAAGCCTGTTATCCCCAGGGTAGCTTTTATCCGTTGAGCGATGGCCCTTCCATACGGTACCACCGGATCACTAAGTCCGACTTTCGTCCCTGCTCGACCTGTTTGTCTCGCAGTCAAGCTTGCTTTTGCCTTTACACTTTAGGAATGATTTCCAACCATTCTAAGCAAACCTTTGAGCGCCTCCGTTACTATTTAGGAGGCGACCGCCCCAGTCAAACTGCCAACCAGACACTGTCTCCGTGCACGATAAGTGCACAGGGTTAGAGTGTTCACATAACAAGGGTAGTATCCCAATGATGCCTCCACCGAAACTAGCGTTCCGGTTTCAATGGCTCCTACCTATGCTGTACAAGTTATGTAAACACCCAATATCAAGCTACAGTAAAGCTCCATGGGGTCTTTCCGTCCTGTCGCGGGTAACCTGCTTCTTCACAGGTATCTTAATTTCACCGAGTCTATCGTTGAGACAGTACTCAAATCGTTACGCCTTTCGTGCGGGTCGGAACTTACCCGACAAGGAATTTCGCTACCTTAGGACCGTTATAGTTACGGCCGCCGTTTACTGGGGCTTCATTTCGATGCTTTGCCGAAGCTAACATTTCCACTTAACCTTCCAGCACCGGGCAGGCGTCAGCCCATATACTTCATCTTACGATTTTGCATAAACCTGTGTTTTTGATAAACAGTCGTTTGAGTCTTTTCACTGCGGCTGACCTTACGGCCAGCACCCCTTCTTCCGAAGTTACGGGGTCATTTTGCCGAGTTCCTTAACGATAGTTCTCTCGCTCACCTGAGGATACTCTCCTCGACTACCTGTGTCGGTTTGCGGTACGGGTAATTAATTACTAACTAGAAGCTTTTCTCGGCAGCGTGACATCAGGTACTTCTCTACTTAAATTTCGATCCTCATCATCGCTTGTCAACTCGGAAAGAAGCATTTAACTCCTCTCCTGACTTACGATTTAAACACACATTTCCAGCCGTGTGCATACCTTAGCCTTCTGCGTCCCTCCGTTGTTCAAACATAATTAACTAGTACAGGAATCTCAACCTGTTATCCATCGCCTACGCTTCTCAGCCTCGGCTTAGGTCCCGACTAACCCTGGGTGGACGAGCCTTCCCCAGGAAACCTTAGTCATACGGTGGATCAGATTCTCACTGATCTTTCGCTACTCATACCGGCATTCTCACTTCTAAGCGCTCCAATAGTCCTTACGGTCTACCTTCATTGCCCTTAGAACGCTCTCCTATCACGCAACATAGTTGCGTCCGCAGTCTCGGTAATATGCTTAGCCCCGGTAAATTTTCGGCGCAGAATCACTCGACTAGTGAGCTATTACGCACTCTTTAAATGGTGGCTGCTTCTGAGCCAACATCCTAGTTGTCTAAGCAACTCCACCTCCTTTTCCACTTAGCATATATTTAGGGACCTTAACTGGCGGTCTGGGCTGTTCCCCTTTCGACAATGGATCTTATCACTCATTGTCTGACTCCCGGACATAAATCAATGGTATTCGGAGTTTATCTGAACTTAGTAATCCTAGATGGACCCCTTGCTCAAACAGTGCTCTACCTCCATGATTCTAATTCCGAGGCTAGCCCTAAAGCTATTTCGGAGAGAACCAGCTATCTCCAAGTTCGTTTGGAATTTCACCGCTACCCACACCTCATCCCAGCACTTTTCAACGTACACGGGTTCGGACCTCCGGTGCGTATTACCGCACTTTCATCCTGGACATGGGTAGATCACCTGGTTTCGGGTCTACGGCAACATACTAATTCGCCCTCTTAAGACTCGCTTTCGCTACGGCTCCGCGTTTTCGGCTTAACCTTGCATGCAACTGTAACTCGCCGGTTCATTCTACAAGAGGCACGCCATCACCCATTAACGGGCTCTGACTGCTTGTAGGCACATGGTTGCAGGAACTATTTCACTCCCCTTCCGGGGTGCTTTTCACCTTTCCCTCACGGTACTGGTTCACTATCGGTCACTAGGTAGTATTTAGCCTTGGGAGATGGTCCTCCCAGATTCCGACGACGTTTCACGTGTGTCGCCGTACTCAGGATCCTGAACTGAGGGTATTCGATTTCGCTTACGAGACTATCACTCTCTTTGGTGTAGCTTCCCAACTACTTCAACTATCAAATACTTTTGTAACTCAGATGTTCAGTCCTACAACCCCGAACCACAAGGGTTCGGTTTGGGCTATTCCCAGTTCGCTCGCCGCTACTTTGGGAATCGAAATTTCTTTATATTCCTGCGGGTACTTAGATGTTTCAGTTCCCCGCGTTTGCCTTTACGCAGCTATGTATTCACTACGCAATGATTAGTCATTACACTAATCGAGTTTCCTCATTCGGAAATCTCCGGATCAAAGCTTACGTACAGCTCCCCGAAGCATATCGGTGTTAGTTCCGTCCTTCATCGGCTCCTAGTACCAAGGCATTCACCATGCGCCCTTAATAACTTAACCTATAATCCAACGGATTATAAATTATTGAGTTTTAGCGATTATAACTAATTAAAAAACTCAAAATAACACAATGGTTATTTCTCGGTGTAATTATATATAAATATAATTTTACAGAAAATAATATTATCTAGTTTTCAAAGAACAAATCTGACGCTGAGCGTCAATGGAGAATAACGGGATCGAACCGATGACCTCCTGCTTGCAAAGCAGGTGCTCTCCCAGCTGAGCTAATTCCCCATAATATCCTAACCGAATTATTCGGTATGGGCCTAAGTGGACTCGAACCACCGACCTCACGCTTATCAGGCGTGCGCTCTAAACCAGCTGAGCTATAGGCCCGAAAGCGAATATTAAATATTAAATTAGAGAGTAAAACTCTCAAAACTAAACAAGCTTTTGATTAGTGTAAGGTTCCGAATTATTCCTTAGAAAGGAGGTGATCCAGCCGCAGGTTCTCCTACGGCTACCTTGTTACGACTTCACCCTAATCATCTGTCCCACCTTAGGCGGCGGACTCCTAAAAGGTTATCCAACCGACTTTGGGTGTTACAAACTCTCATGGTGTGACGGGCGGTGTGTACAAGACCCGGGAACGTATTCACCGTGGCATGCTGATCCACGATTACTAGCGATTCCAACTTCATGCAGGCGAGTTGCAGCCTGCAATCCGAACTGAGAATGGCTTTAAGAGATTAGCTTGACCTCGCGGTTTCGCAACTCGTTGTACCATCCATTGTAGCACGTGTGTAGCCCAGGACATAAGGGGCATGATGATTTGACGTCGTCCCCACCTTCCTCCGGTTTATCACCGGCAGTCTCTCTAGAGTGCCCAACTTAATGCTGGCAACTAAAGACAAGGGTTGCGCTCGTTGCGGGACTTAACCCAACATCTCACGACACGAGCTGACGACAACCATGCACCACCTGTCATTCTGTCCCCGAAGGGAACGTCTAATCTCTTAGATTGGCAGAAGATGTCAAGTCCTGGTAAGGTTCTTCGCGTAGCATCGAATTAAACCACATGCTCCACCGCTTGTGCGGGTCCCCGTCAATTCCTTTGAGTTTCAACCTTGCGGTCGTACTCCCCAGGCGGAATGCTTAATGCGTTAGCTGCGGCACTGAGAGGCGGAAACCTCCCAACACCTAGCATTCATCGTTTACGGCATGGACTACCAGGGTATCTAATCCTGTTTGCTACCCATGCTTTCGAGCCTCAGCGTCAGTTACAGACCAGATAGCCGCCTTCGCCACTGGTGTTCCTTCATATATCTACGCATTTCACCGCTACACATGAAGTTCCACTATCCTTTTCTGCACTCAAGTTTCCCAGTTTCCGATGCACTTCTCCGGTTAAGCCGAAGGCTTTCACATCAGACTTAAGAAACCGCCTGCGCTCCCTTTACGCCCAATAAATCCGGACAACGTTTGCCACCTACGTATTACCGCGGCTGCTGGCACGTAGTTAGCCGTGACTTTCTGGTTAGATACCGTCACACCGTAAGCAGTTACTCTTACAGTCGTTCTTCTCTAACAACAGAGTTTTACGAGCCGAAACCCTTCTTCACTCACGCGGCGTTGCTCCATCAGACTTTCGTCCATTGTGGAAGATTCCCTACTGCTGCCTCCCGTAGGAGTATGGGCCGTGTCTCAGTCCCATTGTGGCAGATTACCCTCTCAGGTCTGCTACGCATCATCGCCTTGGTGAGCTTTTATCTCACCAACTAGCTAATGCGCCGCGGGTCCATCCAAAAGCGACAGCACAAAGGCCATCTTTCAAACGCAAACCATGTGGTTTGTGTTGTTATACGGTATTAGCATCTGTTTCCAGGTGTTATCCCCTTCTTCTGGGCAGGTTACCCACGTGTTACTCACCAGTTCGCCACTCAGTTGGATCCAGAGTCATATTGATGCAAGCATCAACAATCATTAGGGCAACTTCGTTCGACTTGCATGTATTAGGCACGCCGCCAACGTTCGTCCTGAGCCAGGATCAAACTCTCATTTTAAAATGAGAACTTTACTAGCTCTGCTTTATTTTTTTGCAAATTGACATTGCATTTGTTTAATTTTCGAACTAAGTTCAAAAATTTCCTTACACTGTTTGTAATCAAAATCTTGTTCAGTTTTCAAAGATCTACTCAGTTGACTGCCTCAGCAGTACTTGATTAATATTACACGTTCGTGTGTGATTTGTCAACAGCTTTTTATAATCTATAAAGATTAAAAAATCAAGTAATTGAACTCGCCTAACGAACATTTAATATATTACATCCTTCAGTAGATAATGTCAATAATATTTTGTCGCTTTTCTTTACAAAAATAAAAAAAGAAACCATCAATTAAGATGGTTTCTAAATTAATTAATCTTGGTCTTCTTCTGGACGCATGGTTGGGAATAATAAAACGTCCCGAATTGATGGAGCATCAGTAAGTAACATTACTAAACGATCAATTCCAATTCCTAATCCACCCGTTGGTGGCATACCGTATTCTAGCGCTTTTACATAATCTTCATCAATGCCTTGAGCTTCGTCGTTACCAGATTCACGTTCAGCAACTTGAGCTTCAAAACGTTCTTTTTGATCAATTGGATCATTTAATTCTGAAAAGGCATTACCATATTCGTTACCTAAAATGTATAGCTCAAATCGATCAGTAAATCTAGGATCATCAGCATTTTTCTTTGCTAATGGTGAAATCTCGATTGGATGACCATAAATAAAGGTTGGATCAACGATGGTTGGTTGAACAAATTCTTCAAAGAATTCGTTAATAATGTGTCCCGTCTTCCAATATGCTTGGTATTGAACGTGGTGTTCATCCGCTAATTTTTTAGCATCTTCATCAGACATTGGTTGCCAAAAATCTACACCAGTAACTTCCTTAATAGCATCAACCATGTGAACTCGTTTAAAGTCTTTTCCTAAGTCAATTTCTTGACCTTGATAAGTGATTTTACCCGTATCAGTGACAACTCTAGCTGCCGCACGGAAAATCCCTTCAGTTTCATCCATAACGTCTTTAAAGTCAAAGTATGAAGCATAACTTTCTAACATGGTGAATTCTGGATTATGTTCCTTATCCATTCCTTCATTTCTAAAGACACGACCGATTTCATATACACGACCCATTCCACCAACGATTAAACGTTTTAAGTGTAATTCAAGGGCAATTCGTAAATATAGTTGAATATCTAAGGCATTGTGGTGAGTAATGAATGGACGAGCAGAAGCTCCACCAGCTGAAGCATGTAGTACAGGTGTTTCAACTTCAGTAAAGTCCATTTGGTTATCTAAGAAACTTCTAATTGCACTAATAATCTTTGCTCGTTTTTGAAAACGGTCAAAACTTTCACGGTTAGAAATCAAATCAAGATAACGTTGACGATATTTTTGTTCCTTATTTTGAAGTCCATGGAATTTGTCTGGTAATGGACGAAGTGCCTTTGATAAGAAAGTAACATCTTCAACCTTAACCGTTAATTGACCCATATCAGTTTTAATCACTTTACCGGTCATTCCTAGGAAATCACCAATGTCAGAACGTTTGAAGACGTGGTACTTTTCTTCTCCCACAATATCTTTTCTGATATAAATTTGCATTCTTCCAGAACGATCTAAAATATCTGCAAATCCAACCTTACCACTACCACGCTTAGCTACCATTCGACCAGCAATTGTAGTTTCAATATCTTGTTCTTCTAATTCTTCTTTTGAATATTGATCATACTTTTCAGTTAAGTCTTTGGCTAACCCAGTGGGTTTAAACTCATGACCAAAGGGATCAATTCCCTCTTCTCTGAGTTCATTCATTTTTTCCCGACGAACGCGCATTTGATCGTTCATCTGTCTTTCTTCTTTTCTTTTTTGCTTAGGATCTTGAGCCACACTAATTCCTCCAAACTAAATAATTACCCTAATTTTAACATAAGAACTATTTATTGTTGCGTTAATATCTGGCGTTTTTTATTCCGTGCTTCTGTTTTAGCCACGAAGTCATCCATTATTTTAACCATTTCTGCTTCAGAATCTGCGCTAGTTAGAGCTACTTTGGTTCTTGCAGAATGAGAAATACCTTTGAGGTAGTAAGCCGCTTGTCCCCTAAATTGATGAGAACCCACGTATTCACCTTTTAAATTAACTAAACCATGTAAATGTTCTTTAGCAGTTTCAATTTGTTCTGCTACACTAGGTTTTTCTAACAATTCACCTGTTTCTAAATAATGGTTTGTCTGTTTCAAAATCCATGGATTACCTTCGACAGCTCTTCCCATCATTACAGCATCAGCACCAACTTCATCTAACATCTTTTTAGCTAGCTGTGGTGAGGTAACATCCCCATTACCCATAAATGGAATTGTTAAGGCATCAGCAACATCCTTTAAGATGTTCCAATCAGCATGTCCTGTATACATTTGTTCTCTGGTTCTTCCGTGCATAGCAACGGCTGCTGCCCCGGCTTTTTCAGCTGCCAAAGCATTCTTGACCGCATATAGATGATCATCATCCCAACCGGTTCTCATTTTAACGGTCACTGGTTTTTCCACTGCATCGGTAACATAAGAAATCATCTCATACACTTTGTCTGGATTAAGCAACCAACGTGCCCCGGCTTCACACTTAATAACTTTGTTGACCGGGCAGCCCATATTAATATCAATCACATCGGCAGCGGTTTGTTGGTCAATAAATTTGGCAGCATTAACTAGGGTATCTTTGTTTCCACCAAAAATTTGAATACTCATGGGATGTTCTGCAGCTTCCACGTTTGTCATATCAATTGTTTTTTGGTTGTTATACATGATTCCTCTATCAGAAATCATCTCACAAACTACCAATCCTGCACCAAATTTCTTACAAATTAAACGAAATGCGGAATTAGTAACCCCAGCCATGGGAGCAACTACTAATGGATTATCAATTGCAACATTTCCAATTTTCCATGATCTATCTTTACTCATTTATTTTTCCTTTTCCTCTAAAATTTTAACTAGTTCATCCTCGCTAAAATTATATTTACTACCACAGAAGTTACATACCACTTCTGCACCATGATCTTCTGAAATAATTTGTTCTAAATCATCTTTACTAATTCTAGCAATATCTCCAGCAAATTTCGCCTTTGAACAATCACAAGTAAATGCAATTGGTAATTCTTCAACTATTTTCAAATTACTTTTGCCAAATAGGTGATCTAAAATATTTTCGGGATTAGCGTCTGCTTTTAACATGTCTGAAATGGTTGGAATTTCTTTCAACTTACCTTCTAAAGCAGTAATTGCTTCGTCTGCGGCACCAGGCATTGCCTGAATTAAAAATCCACCAGCCACTTCAACTTCGTTATTTTCATTAACCTCAACGGAAACTCCCACTACTGAAGGAATTTGTTCAGACATTGCTAGGTAGTACGTGAAGTCATCGCCAATTTTTCCACTAGCTAAAGGAACACTACTAGTGTATGGTTCTTCTCCACCTTGATTTTTGAGAACTTCTAAGAAACCATCAGTTCCCACAGCAGTTGCTACATCCACTTCTCCATCTTCAGTTAAGGGTAAGTTAACCTGAGGCTTTTGCACATAACCCTTTACGTTTCCATGCGCATCCGCATCAACAATCATAAACCCAACTGGTCCTTGACCATTTAAACGAACTGTCATAGTTTCCTTACCCTTTAACACTGAGTTTGCAAGTAACAAGGATGCTACTAAAGTTCTTCCTAAAGCTGCTGTTGAAGTTCCAAACATTTCATGTCCCTTTTGGGCTTCTTTAACGACTTCAGTTGCATTCAAAGCATAGACTCTGAAATTTTGGTCATTAGTCAATGACTTAACCAATACATTATTACTACTCATTTAAATCTCCTTTAAAGTATAAAAGAGCGTGAGCAAAAATGCCCACGTTCTTCTTAGTTGTCTTTATCTGTTGAATCATCGTTATCATGGTGATCTTCAACTTCTTGATGTTTTTCTTTTGTAGCTTCTGCTTTTTCAGCTTCTGTAAAAGTTTCTGTTTCATTTTCAACTTCAGCTGGCATTTTACCATCTTTGTATAAGCTCAAAATTTGTTTTTCATCAAGAGTTTCATATTTAAGCAATGCGTCAGCAATTAGCTTATGTTGTTCACGATGATTTTCAATGATTTCTCGTGCTTTTTGGTGTCCTTCATTAGTGATTCGCTTAACTTCTGCATCAATAGTTGCAGCAGTATCAGCTGAATATCTTGGTTGAGCATAAGGATCTCCGTTTGGATCTTCTAGTGCAACCGTTCCTAATTTATCAGACATTCCATATTGGGTAACCATTGCTCTAGCAATTTGGGTTGCTTGTTGGAAATCGTTTGATGCTCCAGAGGATTCTGAATCAAACACAATTTCTTCTGCACTTCTTCCACCCATCATACCAGCAATTTGTTCAATGGCATCTTTTTTAGTCATTAATTGTTGATCTTCTTTAGGAAGGACAATTGCATACCCTCCTGCTCGACCACGAGGCACAATCGTAACTTTATGAACTACTCGGGCATCATTTAAAACTAGTCCCACAATCGTATGACCAGCTTCATGGTTGGCAACAATGTTTCGTTCTTTTTCACTAATGATTCGATTACGTTTAGCTGGACCGGCAATCACTCGATCTTCAGCCTCATCAATATCAGCAGCGTTAATTGACTTGCCGTTTCTTCTTGCAGCAAGTAAGGCAGCTTCATTTAACAAGTTAGCTAAATCGGCTCCGACAAAACCAGGAGTTTCTTTAGCAATCTTTTTCAAGTCCACGTCTTCGGCTAATGTCTTATCACTAGAATGAACTTTAAGAATTGCTTCTCGTCCACGAACATCTGGTTGACCCACTAAAATCTTACGATCAAAACGACCTGGTCTAGTTAAAGCGGGATCAAGAACGTCCGCCCGGTTAGTTGCAGCAATCACAATTACACCTGAATTTCCGGTAAATCCATCCATTTCAACAAGTAGTTGGTTAAGGGTTTGTTCACGTTCATCGTGACCACCACCAGTACCGCCACCACGTCTTCTACCAACGGCATCAATTTCATCAATGAAAATGATAGCAGGAGCAGTTTTCTTAGCTTGGGCAAATAAGTCACGAACACGACTAGCTCCCACCCCAACAAACATTTCTACGAAATCAGAACCAGAAAGTGAGAAGAATGGCACTTCAGCTTCTCCGGCAACTGCCTTAGCAAGTAATGTTTTACCAGTACCTGGAGGTCCTTCAAGTAAGACACCCTTAGGAATTTGCGCACCTAGTGAAGTAAATTTCTTTGGATCTTTTAAGAATTCTACAACTTCAACTAGTTCTTGTTTTTCCTCATCTTCACCAGCAACATCCTTGAAACGGACCTTACTTTTAACTGGTTTAGCTTGGCTTTTACCAACTTTCATAACTCCGCCGGGACCACCTGAGCCACCGCCAGCTTGTTTCATCATCATGTAAAACAAGTAGATGAAAATGATTAGTGGTAGAACTGAAACAATTAAGTTTAACCAAAAACCATTTGATTGGGTTGGTTTGGCGTTCATCTTAACATCTTTAGCTTTGGCTAAATCGTTAATTTCCTTAATACTTGAATCTGTTTTAACCACGTTGGTTGTAAACTTAGTTGTTTTAGTTTCTGATTTAGCTGGTTTTGAAATTCCCTTAGTACTTACTGTAAATGCTAAATCATTAGTTTGTGAAACCTTTTGTGGAGTTCTGTATTCCCCACTTACTTTGTATACACCATCGACTGATTCAATCGCAAAGTTTTTCACCTTGTTTTTCTTTAAGTCATTTGTAAATTGACTTGATTGAATTTTTTGAACTTGGGATGAATTTCCGCCGGTACCTCCACCAGTCGCAAATAAAATAACTCCCATCGCCAACACAAAAACGACGATATAAAACAGACTACTTCTAAAAAGTCCATTTTTATTATTTTTCATTTGTGCCCTCCATCTTTTTATTGCTTAACAATCAAATGTTATCACTTTTGAGAATTCAAAACGATAATTATGATTTATAAACTTCTGGTTTTAAGATTCCAACGTAAGGTAAATTACGGTAAAGACCTTGATAGTCAAGTCCATATCCTACCAGGAATTCATTAGGAACGTCAAAGCCGACGTAATCAGCTTGAACTGTGTCGACCTTTCTAGCTTCTGGTTTATCCATCAAAGTACAAACCTTAATGGATTTTGCACCACGGTCTTTTAATAAATCCTTTAGGTAAGCTAGTGTTCTACCTGTGTCAATAATATCATCAACGAATAAAATATTACGACCATTAACATCTGTATCTAAATCTTTAACTAGTTTAACTTTTCCAGTTGATTCTGTTCCACCTTGGTAACTAGAAACATCGATGAAGTCAATATCCATGTAGATATTCATTCTTTTGATAACATCTGACATAAAGGGAACTGCCCCCTTTAAAACACAAACTACTAATGGTTTTAAGTCTTTGTAATCTTCTGATAATTGCTTTCCTAAATTAACGCAAGTATCTTGTATTTTTTGTTCACTATAAAGAATATCTTGAATATCTTCGTTCATTCTTAAACTCCTCTTTTGGTTAATAAAATATACTCTTCTACTCCAACTCGTCGTGGAGAAAAACTCTCTTGAATTCCAATTAAAGCGAGCGGTTGCTCTTCATTGGTTACTAGTGTCTGAACTAAATTTCTCCGTTCGTTACTAATTTTTTTATCAATTAGAATTCGTCTAGCTTTTTTACCATTGCCGTTCTTCAAAACTAATCGATCTGTCGCATTACTGCTTCTAACCGATAATGGTAACTGCTGCTTTGTTAGCCAAAAGCTGCTTTTCCGATTTACTGATTCGTTCGGAATTTCACTCCTTTGAAATACCCCAAATTGATTTCCCAGCTCAGACGTATACCAGTGGTTTAATACTACCATAAATGGGGGAATTCCTGGCCTATTTTTGATTTCATTTTGAATTTTTTTTACTTTTAAAAGTTCGTATTCTTTCTTGATTTCAATTTGGTTACCTAAGTCAATTTTCCCCTGTGGTTTTCTGGCATTTTTTAATAATTTTTCCACTGCTTGCAGCTGTTTTGTAGAAATTACTTGGCCTGATTGTAGTTGCCTAATCATCCAGTTTAAAATCAACCCTAAATCTAAATCGAGCTGCTTGGGGCAAATTTGTACCTGATCTTTTTTTACTAATAAAGACGGCGCTGCTTTAATTTTTTCAGTTACCAACTTATCAAGTAGTCGTTCCTGTTCTCGTAACTGCTGTCCAAAATCAGCTAAATGTTTTACTACCTGTCGATTATCATCTTTTAAAGTTGGTAAAATTTCGTTTCGAATTCGATTCCTAAAAACATCATTTTGTCGATTGGTTTCGTCTTCGTACCACTGTAAATTTTTCAAATCAGCATAACGGCTTAGTTCGTCTTTAGAGACGGATAAAAGTGGCCGAATTAGTTGACCATCTGCAAATGAACGGACCGTTGCAATCCCTTCTACCTCATGCAAATTCCCCGATCTTGTTAATTTCATCAAAACCGTTTCTGCCTGATCATTTTGGTGGTGTGCAGTTAATAGTACATGTGCCCCACTTTTTTTCATCACTTGAGCAAAAAAGCGATACCTTGCTTGTCGCGCTTTTTCTTCCAGTCCAGTTGTCAGGTCTTGCGAATCCCAATGACCAACCTGCAGTTGTAACTGCTGATCATGACAATATTTTCGAATAAAACGTTCTTCTGTTTGGCTTTGCGTTCGTAATTGATGGTTAAAATGGGCCACTATTATTTCCGGACGATTAGTCGACAAATTCTTCAATAAGTCCAATAAAACCATTGAATCCACGCCGGTAGAAACTGCAACTACTACCGGTTGCTTTGCTTTCCACCACTGATTTTGGGCAATTAATTTTTCTAATCGTTTAATTAAGCGCACTACTTTACCTTCCTAATAAAAAACTGAGCAAATTAATGCTCAGCTTAATTATTTAACTCCGGCGGCCACCACGACCACCACGTTTACCTTCTGTATTCTTCTTAATATCCGATAAACGACTCTCGCTTTTCTTTAAGAAATCTGATAATAAATCATCAAAATTTTCTTTTTTAGGTTTCGCTTGAGATCGACTGCTTTTTCCAAACTTTGGACGAGCACCACCTGATTTACTTGTGTGTTCCTGGCTCTGCTTTTTTTCCGAATCCGGAATTGCCTTTCTAATTGAAAGGGCAATTTTACCATCATCTCCAATTTTCATAACCTTCACTTTAACAGAATCACCGATTTTTAAAACATCATGAATGTCTTTAATAAATCCATCTGAAACTTCACTGATATGTACCAATCCTTTTTCATGATTTTCCAAATCAATAAAAGCACCAAAACCAGTTATTCCAGAAACTTTTCCGCTAATTACTTCTCCAACTTTTAGAGCCAAATGCCGATCCTCCTATTTTATAATGATTTAATTATAGCATAATTAAAAACAATAAAAAAAAGAAGTTCACTAACGAACTTCCTTATTTTTTCAATTTATAATTCGTTTCACCTTGTTTAGAATAGCCGTACTTATTGTGGGCTAAATCTCGTACAAAGTCATCATTTTTTAATAATTTATACCGTTGTTTCAAAGTTTTATACTGTTGATTTCTTTTATTTAATTCAGTGTTTGCGGTTCCCACATTTACGTTTACTTTTTTCAAACGAGCATTCGTAATTAGGATCTGAGTAACTAAAAAGGTAATTACAACGCCAAATACAGCACAAATAATCAAAGCACGTTTTTTTCGTCTAGCAGACATTAAAGGTGGTTTAGATCCCATTGCTGAATGTAATTGTGTCACGTTCCCTCTTTTAGTCAACTCTTTCACTCCTTCACAATCATATAAATAAAATTAAACATTTTTCAATTATGGTAATAATACAATACTTGTTTGTATTTTACAATAACTCTTCTGATTCTGCTTCATAATCTCGATGATACTTTTCATCGATTACTGCAAACATTTGATCTGAATCTGCTTTTTTGGTGGTTTGTAGTAATTGTTTAACTTCGACAGTTAACTCTTTATTTCCAAATTTAATTAAAATTTGGTCACCTACGCCCACTTTGCTAGAAGACTTCGCTTCATTTCCATTAATAAAAACTCGTCCTTGGTCAGCAATCTTTTTAGCAATGGGACGTCTTTTAATAATTCTAGAAATTTTCAAGAACTTATCAATTCTCATGTAGTTTCTCCTTTTCTATTTTGGGTTTTCATTTTTCGCTTTAAAATCATGTAAGGCTTGTAAGAATTTATTCAAATCATCTAACCAATCCACAATTTTCATCGTTGGTTGGACAACCAGTTTAACTTGGAAGCAATTATCGTTCAGACGAATTGTTGATCTAAAATTAGTTTTCGAAATTGCTTGTAAAATATTCTTACTACCAAATAGCTTAGTCCCTCGACTACTAAACGAAACCACTAAATTTTGTTTTTCTTTTCTAATTTTATCAATCAAGGCATAGTCAGAAAGCATTTTAATTAAATCGACCTTCAACAAGTTATCAACGGCTGCTGGGTAATCACCAAATCGGTCAATTAAATCACTTTGTAATTCTCTAAACTGCTCGATGCTATCCATTTGACGAATTCGCTTATACAATTCAATTTTTTGTTGCTGGTCGGCAATATAATCTGAAGGAAGATAAGCCTCAATTCCCAATTCAATGGTAGCATCGGTTTTAGCAACCACCGTTTGTTTACCTTGCTTTTGGGCAATCGCATCCGACAACATTTTGGTATACATATCATAACCAACTGAATCAATAAATCCATGTTGCTGACTACCTAAAACATTTCCCGCACCACGAATTGATAAGTCTTGCATGGCAATTTTAAAACCAGACCCTAACTCAGTAAAGTCTTTAATTGCTTGGAGTCGGCTTTCACCTGCTTCAGTCAAAACCTTATTTTGCTGGTACATAAAGTAAGCTTTTCCCACTTGATTACTGCGCCCAATTCGACCGCGAATTTGATAAAGTTGGGACAATCCCATTCGATCTGCATTTTCAACAAATAAAGTATTTACGTTGGGCATATCAATTCCGGTTTCAATAATGGTAGTGGTAACTAACACATCGAATTCACCGTTCACGAAATCATATAGAATCTGTTCCAACTGGTTTTCACTCATTTGCCCATGAATGTATGCCACCCGGGCATCTGGAATTAATTGCTCCAGTTTCGCCGAAACCTCTTCAATATCTTTTACCCGATTATGCAGATAAAATACCTGGCCATCTCGATCCATTTCTTTTCGAATTCCATCCACAATTGCGGCCGGATTCTGTTCCATGACATACGTTTGAATGGGATAACGATTTGCTGGTGGGGTTTCAATTACAGATAAATCTCTAACTCCCATCATCGACATATTCAACGTTCTAGGAATGGGGGTAGCGGTTAACGTCAAAACATCAACATTAGCCCGTAAAGCTTTAATTTTTTCTTTATGGCGGACCCCAAATCGTTGTTCCTCATCGACAATCAATAAACCCAGGTCTTTAAAAACCACATCTTTAGACAATAATCGATGGGTCCCCACAATGATATCTAGTTGTCCAGACGCTAAGTCTGCTAAATCAGCTTTCATTTGTTTGGGTGTATTAAAGCGGGATAACACCCCTGCCGTTACAGGAAAATCAGCAAACCGTTTTAAGATGGTTTCATAGTGTTGCTGAGCTAATACAGTCGTAGGTACTAAAAATGCAACCTGTTTACCTGCTTCTACTGCTTTAAAAGCTGCTCGCATTGCCACTTCGGTCTTCCCAAAACCCACGTCTCCAATCAATAAACGATCCATTGGATGAGGTTGTTCCATATCCTTTTTAATCTCGTCAGTACTACGCACCTGATCAGGTGTGGGTGGATAAGGAAAAGCATTGTCAAATTCAAATTGATAATCATCGTCGACTGGAAAAGCGAAGCCCGGTTCTTGTTCTCGTTTTGAATAGAGCTCTACTAACTCATCAGCCATATCATCAACTTTTTTAGAAACCTTACTCTTAGTTTTAGCCCATTCACTTCCACCAAGCTTATTTAAGCGCGGTGCTTTACCTTCAGAGGCAACGTATTTTTGAATTAAGTTTAGTTGCGTCACCGGAATGAAAATATGTGCATCATTTTTAAAACTAATGTTTAAGTAATCCTGGTGGTTACCATCCACTTCCATGGTTTGCATGCCATCATAGCGTCCAATCCCATGATTAACGTGAACAATATAGTCACCCTTTTTTAAATCGGTATAATTTTTAATTCGTTCTGCATTGGTAAACGTTTGGTGCCGAATTCGGGTCGGCTTTTTCCGCTCTGTAACCCGTCTGAACAATTCACTTTCAGTAATAATTACGAAATTGGCTAGTGGAATTTCAAATCCTTCGGTAAATTTACCAACCACAATTTGAAAACGACCTGGTTGAATCTCATTAATGTTCGTTTGAATGGGGTCCATTTGGAAATCGGTTAAAGTGTCAGAAACTTTAGTCAACCGTTTTTCATCGTTAACCATCACAATGACTGTGGCTTTTTCCTGATTATAGCGATTAACTTCTGCCTTTAAATTAGGCATTTGTCCAAAAAAACGTTCCATGGGTCTAACTTTAAAATCAAGGACATCGTCCAACCGCATTCTACCCAATCCTTTTTGAAAAAGTGATAGTAAAATGCGAGCATGCTGATCATTTTCCAAAACTTTGGTCAAATCATTACTAAAGGTTTGGTTTGCAAAAAACAGATCGGTATCTTGAACGGATTTTTGCCAATTCCCCTCATCTATTTTTAATCGTTTCCCGGCATCTCTAATTCTAGAAAAATCGTCAAACACTGCAATTCCATTGTCAGGTAAATAATCTAAGATTGAGGTTTTTTGTTTAAAAATCAAATCAGCATACTGGCGCCATTGTGGGTCAATTTTTCGTTCCTGTAAGCCCTTGATAATCTGATTAATTGCGGCAACATTCTTTTCATCCGTTTGCTGCTGCAATTCTTTTTGCAATTGTTTAATCCCATGCTCTGCATCAACTTGACTTAATAAAAAATCAGTCGCTGGTAAAATTTGGACTTCTTCCACGTTTTCAATACTTCTTTGATTGGCCACATCAAACGAACGCATTGAATCAACTTCAGTATCGAAGAAATCAACTCGAACTGGCACTTCAGAATTAAGCGGATAAATATCCAGAATTGAACCACGAATTGCAAATTCACCGGGAACCGCTACCAAGTTTTTTCGCAAATAACCCATGTTAGCTAACTGAACCTGTAATTCAGTAAAGTTAACGTCGGCGCCTAATTCCAAATGTAGCTGTGCTTGCTTAAAATCAATCGGATTAGGAAGATATTTAGTCAAACCGGCTGTTGAAACGACGACGACCACGTTTTTACCGCTTTGTAGGGCATTTAATGCGCAAACGCGATCAGCACGGTATTGTGGTGAACTAGTCGCAATTTCTGCCGCAATTAATTCTTCGGAGGAAAATTCAAAAACTAGTTCATCAGCCATTACTGCTTGAAATTCTTTCACAGCGGCATCTGCATGATCCATCGTATCCGTGATGAAAATCAGTGGCTGTTGCAAATCCTGCTTAACCTCATTTAATAATAGTTTCTGGGCAATTCCATTCGTTCCGGTAATTAATTGCCGTTTTTGGTCTTTAACGTTATCCACTATCATTTGATACTTAGGAAGCTCTGCAAACATATTTTCAAGTTTCATTATTTCCACCTCCAAACTACTTCATGGGTTCTTTAATTAAATTTATTTTCTAACTTAGCAAAATCTGGTTCCGTTAAAAATGCATCCAAGGCTTTAATTGACTTATCAATCGCTTCGTTCAATGGACCTTGTTGTTCTAAACTAAACCGTCCTAATACATAGTCAACGACGCTTTGTTTCTTAGGATGATCAGTTCCAACCTTAACCCGGTTAAATTTATCCGTTCCTAGATGCGCAATTAAACTTTTAATTCCGTTATGACCACCAGCTGAACCGTGATTTCTCAATCTAATCCGACCAACGTGTAAATCCATATCGTCATACACTACGACTAGATCTTCTAAATCTAACTTATAAAACTTCATTAAAGGTCCCACTGCTCGACCAGATTCATTCATGTAGGTGGTGGGTTCTACGATTAAAACCTTTTCTCCGTCAATCATTCCCGAACCAACCAATGCATTATCTTTATGCTGACTTAGTTCAATTCCATGACTTTCTGCAAATTTTTCTACAACCATAAAACCGGTATTATGGCGGGTTTCCTCATATTGTTTCCCAATATTTCCTAAACCAACGATCATTTTCATTATTTCTTCTCCTTATTCGAACAATTTCAATCATTCTAATTGTAACATAGCAAATTTTCATTATTAAAAAACAAAAGAGATGAGAAAAAATCTCACCTCTTTTGTATGTAAAGCACTTTATCCGAAATTTAATCCCATGCTAAGTGACAATGCTTTATCAACATTTTCCATCACTACATCATGAACATGGGTTACTCGATCTTCTAGTCTTTTCTTATCAATCGTTCTAATTTGTTCTAATAATACGACTGAGTCTTTTTCAATTCCAGCATCTTCTGCTTTAATCCCCACATGGGTTGGCATTTTAGGCTTAGCTATTTGCGCAGTAATTGCCACCACAATCACAGTTGGACTGTATCGGTTCCCGATGTTATTTTGAACTACTAAAACTGGACGCAATCCACCTTGTTCAGAACCAACCACTGGAGATAAATCTGCATAAAATATGTCGCCACGTTTAACCCTGGTATTTTCCATCTACCTGTTCCTTTCATTCATATTATTTTAATGACTAAAATAATATTTTATACAAAAAAGTTAAAATTTTCAACATTTTAGCACAAAAATCTTTTATTACATTTAAATTTTTATTAAATTTATTGAATCTACCTATAAACCCTTGGAAGTCGATTGGAAAAGCCACACGCTATTTCATAATGAATGGTGCCACATTGATTGGCTAAATCTTGCAAGGTGATGACCTGATCATGATCTTTACCCACAATTGTCACCTGGGTTCCCACCGCAAATTCTTGGGGTAGTCGAATCATAAACTGATCCATGCAAACTCGTCCAACAATGGGACATCTGATTCCGTTTACTAAAACTTCGAAACCTTGCATTTTTCGACTAACTCCATCAGCGTAACCAACCGGAACCGTACCAATCCACTCAGCTTCATTTGCTTGATATGTGGCTCCATAACCAATTGAGCTTTCAGCAGTAACTTTTTTTACGTACACTAATTCAGATGTAAACGATAACGCTGGTTCAAGTTTAAATGGAGATTCAAGCGCTTCACCGGATGGATTTAAGCCATATGCAGAAATTCCATATCTAATTACATTCGATCCGGTATAATCATGCCACAAACTAGTTGCTGAGTTAGCAACTGAAACATAACGTGGCTTAGTTTTAAAACCCTGCATTAATTTTTTGAATTGCTGAACTTGTCCTTCAAAATAAGAATTATCAGCACTATCAGCAGTTGAAAAATGGGTATAAACACCCTGTAAATTAATTAATTCATCATTTTCAACGTTTCCTACAAATTCTTGCACCTCGGCAAGGTTTCTTAATCCAATTCGTCCCATTCCCGTATCTAATGCCAGAAATATTTTAATTGGTTTATGTAGGTTTAATTCAGGCATTAAACGTTTAGAATCTAAAATCCATTTAAGCGAACTAACGGTAACCGTTACATCATACTTTTCAATTACGGGTAATAGTTCTACATCAGTAATTCCTAAAACTAAAATCGGTTCTTCCACAAAACCAGCTTCGCGAAGTTCGATTGCTTCATCCAAGAGGGCCACACAGAAACCAGTTGCTCCTGCTGCTTTTGCAATCGCGGCAACCTGAACTGCACCATGACCATAGGCATCTGCTTTAACTACCATAAACATTTCAGTTCCAGATTTTAATCGTTTTATTTTATTTGAAATATTATTAAAAATTGCCGTTTTATCAATGATTAATTGGGCATTTCGATTTTTACTGACTACCATATTTTTCCCCTCGCTCCAGATTAACAAAAAAATATTACCATTATATTTCATTGTAAATAAAAATTCTTTAAATCACAAAAGGATTTAAAGAATTTTTATTTTAGTGCTTGTTTTTAATTACGAATTTACCATTATGACCGGAGTTTTTGTTTTTATCGTTTCTATGATCATTACGACGGTCGTTATTACGGCTGTGCTTACTATGTCCGTAACCGTTTCGTTTGTTGTCACGGTTACCACGATAGTTACCACCTTTACCGCCATTACGACGATTACCACCGCGATAATTACCACGATGTCCACGGCCACCACCACGGCTCTTCAATGGTCTCTCTGGGGTAATGTGAACCTTAACTTGGTCTCTTGACATTTCATTTAATAAAGCAGCAACTAAGTCAATTGCTTCATAGTTTTTCAAGAGTGCATTAGCAACGTCTTCATACTTTTCAGTCTTAGTTCGTTTTACTAATTTAGCAACATCTTCTAAAGCATACTTCATTTGACCAGCTAAGGCTTCATCTTCTGAAGGTGGCTTCAATGGAAGCATGCGCACCTTAGTTAATTTTTCAATCTCTCTTAAGTAGTTCATTTCACTAGGTGACACAAAGGTAACTGAAACACCGTGATGTCCAGCTCTACCAGTTCTACCAATTCTGTGAACGTAACTTTCTGGATCTTGTGGAATATCAAAGTTATAAACGTGAGTAACCCCGGAAACATCAATTCCACGAGCAGCAACATCGGTTGCAACTAGGTAGTTGATTTGATCACGTTTAAACTCGTTCATAATTTGTGTCCGACGACTTTGGGTTAAATCACCATGAAGTCCGGCAGCTTTATAACCACGAGAAATAAGTCCCTTAGCAACTTCATCTACACGTCGTTTAGTTCGACAGAAAATGATAGTAACCTTAGGCTGTTCAACGTCAAACAGTTTAGCCATGGTATCAAATTTTTCGTTATCACGAATTTTAACGTAGTATTGGTCAACTAAATCAGTGGTTAATTCCTTAGCCTTAATCTTAACTTGCTTAGGGTTAACCATGAATTGAACTCCAACTCGCTTAATGGCGTCTGGCATTGTAGCAGAGAATAACAATGTTTGACGTTCTTTAGGAGTTTGCTTAATAATGCTTTCAATATCTTCTAAGAATCCCATGTTTAACATTTCATCGGCTTCATCTAAAACTAGTGTTTTAATATGATCTAGTTTCAAAGTGTGGCGATTAATGTGGTCTAATAAACGTCCTGGAGTTCCGACGATGATTTGTGGTTTTTTCTTTAAATCGTAAATTTGTTTACGAATATCTGAACCACCAAAAACTACTTGGGCCCGGGCACCCTCTCTACGTCCTAGTTTTTGAATTTCCTTTTGAGTTTGGATTGCTAATTCACGCGTTGGTGAAATTACCAATGCTTGAACATTTGGATTGTCAAAATCAATTCCTTGTAAGATTGGCAATGAAAATGCAGCAGTTTTACCAGTTCCAGTTTGAGCTTGACCTAAAACATCTTCACCTTTAAGGGTTAGTGGAATGGTTTCTGCTTGAATTGAAGTTGGCTCTTCATAACCGTTGTCTTCAACGGCTTTTAGTAGGCTATCTGATAGTCCTAAATCTTTAAATTTCAAATGTGTTCCTCCTAGTTTGAAACATCATAGTAAATACAACATTATACTAGGAAAAAATCCGTTTTCCGTGATCCGCATAATGTCTGATTATACTTAATTTCTGTAACTTTGTTTTTATATATAACTATCCTATGATACCGCAAACGGAGGATTTAATCAAACCAAATCTCTTATTCCTGACTGGTTTTTAAAGCATCCAGAACCTGTTCTAAGTGAATCCCATGGCTGGCTTTAAGCAAGACTTCGTCGCCTGGATTAATATTTTTTTGCAAGTCACTAGTTAATTCAGCAATTTGATTTTTATCATACTGAAATAAATCAGTTCCTAGTTGATATTTATTTTTAAGTTGGGTTGATAAGGCTTGCATATCGGCTCCAATTAAAAAGACTTGTTTGAAATCATTAGAGTTAATTGAACTAGCTAGGTCGGCATGCATTTTAGGTGAGTCAGAGCCTAATTCCAACATGTCTCCTAAAACCACGATTCGTTTTCCAGTTAATTTAGTGTCTTTAAAGGCATTTAAAACTGCTCTTACCGCAGTCGGATTAGAATTATAGACATCACTTAAAATCATTTCCTGTTGGGCTCCTTTTACCCACTCAGTCCGATTCTCGGTTAAATGAGCATGCGTAAACCCGGTTTGCATTTCTTGGGGTGAAATCGCTAAAATCTTTCCCACCATAATTGCTGCTAGTGCGTTATTAACGTTATAAGCACCGATTAAATTAAGGGTGAATTCAAACCCATTAAATTGATTCGTCTTAAATTTAGTTTCATGATCTTCTTCAATGATTTCAGTTGAATAAAGGTCGTTATTAGGTTGGATACCAAATGTCTTATGAATTGCTGCTACTGGGGTAGCTCGTTCATTTAATAATGGTTCATCACCATTATAAATAAAGAAACCATCAGAACGTAAGCCGTTTGTAATTTCTAACTTGGCATCCGCAATTTTACCCCTCGTCTTGAAGAATTCAATATGAGCTTCCCCAATCATTGTAATAATGGCAATATCTGGAGTCACTAATTTACTTAAGAAATCCAATTGACCAGGACGATCCATTCCCATTTCCACAACTAAAACTTCTGTATTAGAGTTCATCGATAAGATGGTAATGGGAACTCCAATCTCATTATTGAAATTAGCCTGCGTTTTGGTCACGTTAAACTTCGTCGCTGCAACCGCTGCAACCAAATCCTTGGTCGTTGTTTTACCATTACTACCAGTAACCGCCACTACTTGTGGATTAATCTTCGCCAGGTAATATTTAGCCAGTTGTTGTAACGCTGTCAGTGAGTCTTTAACCACGATGGTGGGAATATCAGTCGGAATACTATCTTGATGATTGGCGTCCCAAAAAGTGGCAACTGCCCCATTTTCAATGGCACTTTTAATGAAACGGTGGCCATCATTTTCCCCCACTAATGGTACAAAAAGTTCGCCCGGTTCCAGTTTACGACTGTCAAAAGATACCCCGGTAACACTGATATCTTTTTCGTTAACTAACTTTCCTTGTACCGCCTTATTGATTTCTGCCAAACTCATTTTCATAAACTACCGCTCCTAATTATTTCGTAATTATTCAATAGACAAAAATAGTGGTTGACTATTAATGCCAGGCCACTACCTTTCAATATCGTTTAAATCCAATTCCCTTTTTTCATTTAAATCTAACGACCACTCTTTACCTTTTATATCATAGATTAAGGTGCCCAAGCGATTGGCATGTAATTGCATCTGCTTTTCACTTTCCCAAACCAACTTAACCTGATTAGGTTTAATCCGAAAGATTGGAATCTGAATTTTTTGTTGCTGTTCACTGCTCAAATCAAAGGCAATTGCCATTCCTTGGGTACTCAAACTAATCAGCTTACACAAAACTTCGGTTGAAATATCCTTGACCTTTAAAGTCCGAGCAAAAAATTTTTTATTACTATGATATTTTTTCAAATGCCGTTTGGTGGCAATCGCCAAAATATTACTAAATTCCTTAAAGTCATAAAAGTAAGTTCGTAAAAATCCATTACTGTCGTTTAAATAAACAAAGTCATTCCCTAATTTTAAGCAGAAAAACTTTCTTTTTCTGGGAAAATCCATGTGGGCTAAGTAAAGTAGATTAGCAATCTCATCCTCACTTAACGCATCCAAGCCATCTAAATTTTTAAAATCAACCCACTTAGCGGGAACTTGATTACGATGGCTCCTAGTGATATAGCGTTTTACCTGACTATGCCCCGTAATAATAGGAAACTTAGTGTGAACGTTAAAACTGTTTGAAGCTTCAAAATCATCATTAATTAAAATAATACTCTGAGGAATTTTATTAATTCCGTTCAGAAAGTCCTTTTCACTAATTCCAGAGGTGATGCAAAAGTGATCATTAGGACTTGCTTTTATGTAAATTAAATTGTTCATTTTTCTTCCTATCTATGTACTAATCTGTCTCCAATTATACTCTGAATTATCAGTAATTACAGATAATTTAGCATAAAATCAAGGAATCATTTTTTAAAATTTAATTAATTAGTGCTAAAATAATAGACTAAATTACCCATCGACTAAATTCTTATTTAAGAAAGGAAAAATATGCAAAAAACCAACGTTTTATTCGTGTGCCTAGGAAATATTTGTCGTTCCCCGATGGCAGAATCAATGTTTAAAAAGATGGTAGCAGAAAAGGGATTAACCCAGGACTTTCAAATTAGTTCTGCTGCAACCAGTAGTGAAGAAGAAGGCAATCAACCCCATCCTGGTGCAAGAAAAGAGATGGACTTACACAACCTCGATTATTCAGGTCATCGTTCCCATCCAGTTACCACAGGAGAATTGCAAGCTGCTGATTATATCATCACCATGGACAATTATAATATCCAAGATTTAGCCAAAATGCTTCCCAAAACTGAACTACCTAAATTACATCTCTGTATGGAAGTGGTTCCCGGAAAAAGCACCCAAGCAATTGTTGATCCTTGGTATACCCATCGCTTTAACGATACTTATCAAATGCTAGCCGAGTCCTTACCTCTTTGGCTCACGAAAATGGAAGAATCCAGAAAGGACCATCATGGAAAATAATTCAATCTCAGAACCCGACCAGGTCCCCCAAAAAATATGGCATCGTAATTTAATCGCCCTTTGGTTTGGACTTTTCCTAACCTCTATGGGTTTCAGCGGAATGATGCCTTTCATTTCCCTCTACATTGATACCTTAGGAAACTATTCCACCAGCCAACTAAATCTCTATAGTGGTTTAGCCTTCTCGGCCTCCTTCATCGTTTCCGCGGTGGTGTCCCCACTTTGGGGATCTTTAGCAGACCGCTATGGTCGCCGAGTAATGTTATTAAGAGCCTCTTTAGGAATGTGTATTTGTGTGTTCTTAATGGGACTAGCTACCGATGTTTGGCATCTAATTGCCCTGCGCTTTATCCAGGGAATCTTTTCTGGTTACTTTCCTAACTCAAATGCCCTCTTGGCAATTCAAGTGCCCAAAAATAAAAGTGGTAAAGCACTGGGGACCTTAGCAACTGGAGGAGTTTGTGGAACCCTTTTCGGACCGTTTGCCGGTGGAATTTTAGCTTCTATTTTTAGTTATCGGTTAACTTTCTTCATTACCGCTTTCTTTATGTTTTTGGTTTTTCTAATTACCCTTTTCTTCGTGAAAGAAGCCTTCACTCCTATCACTAAGGAAAAAAGTTTAGATACCAAACAAGTGATTCATCATCTCCAAAACCCTAAATTGATTTTTGGGATGTTTTTTACCACCTTAATTATTCAAGCATCCAACTACTCCATTTCTCCAATTCTGTCGCTGTACGTACGTGAAATCATGCATAACGCTCCGTCGGTAACAATCTTAAGTGGGATTGTGGCTGCCATTCCTGGAGTCGCCACTCTAGTTGCCGCTCCTCGTTTTGGTGACCTTGGTGACCGAATTGGAACGGAAAAAATTATGATCTTTGGTTTTATCTTAGCCATCTTTCTCTACATCCCGATGGCCTTTGTTACAAATATTTGGCAGCTATTGCTCTTACGTTTCCTATTAGGAGTATCCAATGCTTGTATGTTACCAGCCGTTCAAGCAATCATCGCCAAGAATACCCCTGCAATCGTGACCGGAAGAATCTTTAGTTGGAATCAGTCATTTCAATCGTTTGGAAACTTTGCGGGTCCGATGATTGGTTCGGTGGTTTCTTCTGTATTTGACTATTCTGGCGTCTTTATTTCAACTGCTATCCTAGTTTTACTTAACTTAATGATTGTGGTTAGTCAAACTCGTAGCATTAAAAAGACCTAGATTGACAATTTAAATTAATTTAATCTAACAAAAAAAGACTTAATCTAACGATTAAGTCTTTTTTATTAATTAGCTTATTTTAAGCCATAACGCTTGTTGAAACGATCAACAGCACCATCTGCTTGGGTAGTTTTTTGCTTACCAGTGTAGAATGGGTGTGAGTCTGATGAAATTTCAACACGGATCAATGGGTAAGTGTTACCATCGTCCATTGTGATAGTTTCTTTTGAGTTTACAGTTGAACCAGTAATAAACTTAAATCCAGTACTTGAATCTTGGAATACTACTTGGTGAAAATCTGGATGAATTCCGTTCTTCATAATTATTACTCCTTTGCCCTAAATTTATAAAATTTAGAGATTGATATTATTTCAACTTTTGTAGTTTAACATTAAAAATGCATTGGCGCAATAGTCCAAATTAATCTTGGGTTAATTTTACCTGAGCATTCAACTTAGAAAGCTTTTTAATCACATTATCATATCCTCGTAGAATATGATCTGAGTCCATAATGGTAGTTTCACCTTCCGCCATCAAACCAGCGATTAACAATGATGCTCCTGATCTAATTTCACCAGCAGAAACCACTGCTCCTCTAATTTGTGGAGTTGGTGCAATCACAATTTGGTTACTATCATTAACTGAGATATTTGCTCCCATTTTTTCAAGTTGTTTAATGTGCTTTTTACGCTTAGGATAAATCGTATCTGTAATCGTACTCTCACTAGTTGCCATTAGCAATAAGGGAGTAATTGGCTGTTGCCAATCGGTCGCAAATCCAGGAAAAGGATCAGTAATGATATCAGTTCCGGTAAATTTACCACTTTTGGGTACGTAGATACTATTAGAATTAATTTCTAATTCAATCCCAATTTCTTTAAATTTTTCAGTAAAGGGTTCTAAATGTTCAGGGATCACATTTTTGATCAAAATGCCATCACCAATTGCAGCAGCCAATGAGAGATAAGTTCCCGCTTCAATCCGGTCAGGAATCACAACGTGTGGTTTCGTCGCAGCTAGTTTTTCAACCCCTACGATTTCAATCACATCAGTTCCTGCACCAGTAATTTTGGCACCCATACTATTTAAAAATGAAACAATGTCAACAATTTCTGGTTCCTTTGCAACGTTTTCAATAATGGTCGTTCCATCAGCCTTAGTAGCTGCTAAAATCGCATTAATTGTTGCTCCGACAGACACCATTTCAAAGGTGATTTTTCCACCCTTTAAGCCCGTTTTAGTAGCATCAATATCAATTGTATCTCCTTGCTCAGTTACAACTGCTCCTAATGCCTTAAAGGCTTTAATATGTTGGTCAATTGGTCTTGGGCCAATATTATCACCGCCGGGAAAACTAACCACAGCTCGATGAAACTTCCCTAAAAGTGCGCCCATAAAATAATATGAAGCACGTAATCTTTTAATTGCCTCGCTTGGGAGACGGCCTTCTTTTATATTAGTTGGATTAATTTTGAAAATTCCATCCGCAAATTCAGATGAAACGTTCATTGACTGAAGAATTAGCATTAAATTATGAACATCTAAAATATCAGGAACACTATCAAACTCAACCGGAGTATCAGATAAAATGGCAGCTGGGATTAGCCCAACCGTGCTGTTTTTAGCTCCACAAATTGATATTTCTCCGTTGAGTCGATGGCCACCTTGTATTTTCATCGTACTCATATTTATAATTCCTCACTATTTTAAACTTTGTGCAACATTTCTAATCATAAGTAAAATTGGCAAAGATTACAATAGTATTTCAGAAAAACTAATAACTTTTAGGAAAAATTATTTATTTCTTTCTTTACTGTATTTATCAGCTGCAGCAATAAAGGCTTTGAATAATCCTTCAGGACGATCTGGTCTTGATAAGAATTCTGGGTGATATTGAGCTGCAATAAAGAAACGTTTGTTAGGAACTTCAACAATTTCTACTAAACGGTCATCTGGTGAAGTACCAGCAATTACTAGTCCAGCTTTTTCTAGATCATCTCTAAATTTGTTGTTGAATTCGTAACGGTGACGATGACGTTCAGAAATTTCTGCTTGGTTGTCATAAGCAGCGGCTGTAGCAGTTCCCGGAGTTAACTTAGCGGTATAAGCACCTAAACGTTGAGTTCCTCCCATGCTAGTTACATCATTTTGATCAGCCATTAAATCAATCACGTTATGTTCAGTATCATGATTAAATTCAGTTGAGTTAGCGTCTTTCCAACCTAATACGTCACGAGCATATTCAATGGTGGTTACTTGCATTCCTAAACATACTCCAAAGAAAGGAATATCGTTTTCTCGAGCATATCTAATTGCTGTAATCATTCCTTCAATTCCACGGCTACCAAATCCACCAGGAACAATGTAGCCATCGAAGTCAGCCAATACTTCGGAAACATTATCGTCATTAATGGTTTCGGCATCAATATTGACAATTTCTACTTCTGCATCCGCTGCATAACCAGCATGGCGAAGTGATTCATCAACTGAGATGTAAGCATCTTTTAACTTAACGTACTTACCAATCAAGGCAATTTTAACGTGGCCCTTAAGGTGACGAATGTGTTCTTCCATTTTCTTCCAGTCAGACATATCAGCTTCTGGAGCATCAATTCCAAAGTGTTTAACCACTTGGTCATCCATGCCTTGATCTTCAAAGCTCAATGGAATTTGGTAAAGATTTGGCGCATCTAATGATTCGATGATACTGTTTTCATCAACATCACAAAACATTGCCATTTTTTGCTTCATTGATTCCGTAACTGGTTTTTCAGCACGAAGAACCAACATGTCAGGTTGAATTCCCACACTTCTTAATTCCTTAACACTGTGTTGCGTTGGCTTAGTTTTCATTTCACCGGCAGCTTTAATGTATGGGATTAGGGTGGTGTGGATGTAGTAAGTATTGTCTTCTCCTTCATCCTTTCTCATTTCCCGGATTGCTTCTAAGAATGGAAGTGATTCAATATCTCCAACCGTTCCCCCAATTTCAGTAATAACTACGTCTGAATCAGTGGTCTTAGCAGCGTGTTTCATTTTTTCTTTGATCATTCCAGTAATGTGTGGAATTACTTGAACAGTTGCGCCTAGATAATCTCCATGACGTTCTTTTTCAAGAACTTCTTGGTAAATCTTACCAGTGGTAACGTTTGAGTATTTATTTAAATCATTATCAATAAATCTTTCGTAGTGACCTAAATCCAAATCAGTTTCTGTACCATCATTTGTAACAAAAACCTCACCGTGTTGATATGGATTCATAGTACCGGGATCCACGTTGATGTATGGATCAAACTTTTGAATTGTAACCTTTAGCCCCCGGTTTTTTAGTAAACGTCCTAAAGAAGCTGAAACAATTCCCTTACCTAACGAAGAAACTACTCCACCTGTGACAAAAATATATTTAGTCATAATAAATACTCCTTTTCCAAATTGATAACAACAAAACTAAAAAAAGCTCCCCATTCAGAGAACGGGGAGCTTTTCTACTCGATTGCCTTTACATCTCTGTAAAGTGCCCAAGTAAGATGATATTAAATTTCAACGAAATAGTCAAGCTTATTGATCATCTGAATCAATATCTACTGAATCATCAGGTACATCAACATCGTCTAGATCGTCTTTAAAGTCATTATCTTCTGGATCATCATTGTCGTAATCAACCACGTCATTATCGTTATCTTCTGGATCATCGTTATCGTAATCGATTACGTCATCTTCATCAGATGCATCCGCTAAGAAGGCGTTAATCTTGTGGTGTTTCTTAACTTTTGGTTCGTCTTCGGTTTCATTAACAGTTGCTTCATCAACTGATTCATATGGATACCAAGTTCTAAGTCCCCAAACGTTATCACCTAGAGAAATAAAACTACCATCTACGTTTAAATCAGCATAAAACTGAACTAATTTTGCCTTAATTTCATCATCACTAAAACCAGTATATTTTTGAATTTCATTTACTAAATCTGGGAATTCAATTGTCTTACCCTCATCAGCAAGAATTGCATGTGCTACTTCAATCATTGATAATTCGCTTTTATCTACTTTATCTAACTTTTTAAGTTCCAAATCAAACACGCCTTTCTATTTTGCCGTCATATACTCTATGATACTAATTTATGCCATAAATTGCAATTTAATCTGGTAGTCTCCGACCTTTTCGCTTCCGGAATACAATTCATAATCCACGTTTACATGACCTGCACCTGCTTCATCGTCAATCGTAACGTCGACCTTTTGAGCTAACGTTCCAATTTGAAGCTTGCCATAGGGCGTTTCGTAGTGACTAGCAGTGGTTTGCCCCTCATTGAACTCTAAGTGCAGCTGCACATCGGCACTACGCTTTAAATGCACCGTTTGTTCCTCATCGATTTTAAAAGTTACTAGGGTATTAGTTCCATTAACCGTTTCTTGGTAACGTAAGTAATCCTTATTATTAACGTGTGATAATTCACCCTTTTCTTCAAAGTGATGGGTTTCTTGGTTACCATCTTGCACAATTTTAGTATCAACAATCACATTGACTGGTTTTTTTAAGTTATTATTTGCCATTTGCATCCCTCACTTTCTTTTATTTTAACGCTGAAGTTTAGATTATAACACTCTTAACCATAATCATTATCTGAAACTACTAATTTACGATATAATGAAGATAAACTTTTTAGGAGGTCCAAAATGGGATATTACTCAGAACCATTAAAACAAGAAAAAGTAATTAGAGACCCCGTCCATAGTCATATTTATATTCAAGATCAAATCATTATGGATCTAATTAATACTACCGAATTTCAACGCTTACGTCGAATTCATCAATTAGGAACCACCTCGCAAACTTTTCCCGGAGCAGAACATACTCGTTTTACCCATTCACTGGGAGTTTACGAAATTGTGCGGCGAATCTGCAATCAATTTCAGCGTAACTACCCCAGTCAAACACCTGGCGATGGTAACTGGGATGATTCAGAACGCTTAGTTGCACAGTGTGCTGGTTTACTCCACGATATTGGTCATGGTGCGTACTCACATACCTTTGAGCATATTTTTAAAACCAATCACGAAAAAATTACCCAAGCAATTATTACGAATCCAGAAACAGAAGTCAATCAAGTATTACGAAAAGTTTCCCCTGACTTCCCCAATCAAGTTGCCAGCGTCATTAACAAAACCTATCCCAACCAGCAAGTCGTGCAAATGATTTCTAGCCAATGTGATGCCGATCGAATGGACTACTTACTGCGCGACTCCTACTTTACAGGAGCCCAGTACGGTAAATTTGACCTTGATCGTATTTTACAGGTGATGCGTCCCTATCAAGACGGGATCTGCTTCAAAATTAGCGGTTTACATTCAATTGAATACTACATTGTTTGTCGTTTCCAAATGTACTTACAAGTGTACTTTCACCCAATCTCTCGTTCCATGGAAGTCATTTTAGGCCATTTACTCTTACGTGCTAAGGAACTCGCTGATAGCCCCAAACGGTCCGCAGATTTCCATCCCGACATTTTGATGCCTTTTTTAAACGGAACTTTTGACTACGAACATGATTTAAAGGATTATTTAAAACTTGATGACGGCGTTTTAAACACGTATTTTTCCACTTGGCGCGATGATAGTGATTCAATCCTAGCTGATTTATCCCAACGTTTCATCGATCGAAAACCGTTTAAATCAGCCATTTTTACCGATGAAAACAAGCCTTTATTGCCTAAGTTACAAAACATAATTGAAGAAACTGGTTTTGATCCCGAATACTACTCAGAGAGTGACAACAGTTATAATCAACCCTATGATGTTTATAACCCACAAAGTCAACATAGCAACGCCCAAATTGAATTAATCCAAAAAGACGGATCATTTGTGGAATTATCGCAAGCCAGTTTACTAGTTAGAACCATTACCGGTAAAGATATCGGTGATAGTCGTTTCTTTTTCCCAAAAGAAATGTTACAACCAGAAAAAAACGTTGAATTATTTAAACCACTGTACGATAATTTTCAAAGTTACATCCAAAACGATAAAATAAAACAACCCGAGGAGAACTAACATGGATATTAAATTAATCGCCATTGATATTGATGGTACTTTATTAAACGAAAATAATGAACTTACTCAACCTACAATCGATGCCATCAAGGCCGCCCGCGCCAAAGGAGTCAAAGTCGTTCTTTGTTCTGGTCGACCTCTAACCGGAATTCGTCCTTACTTAGAACCATTAGGAATTTCTGGTGATGAAGAATACGTACTTGCCTACAACGGTTCCGTTGCTGAAACTGTGTCTGGAAAAGTGATTTTCAAAATGGGAATTAATTTTGAAGACTTTCTCCAAATTGAAATGATGTCTCGTGAAATGGGCGTTCATTTCCAAATCGAAACCACCAAAGAAATTTTTGTTACCAACAAAAATATCAGTAAGTACACCGTTTTTGAAGCCCAATTGGTTAACCTTCCCATTAAATCAATTACTCCAGAAGATGTTACCAAAGAAACTGACATTACCAAGATGATGTACGTTGATGAACCAGATAAGATTGAAAAGGCCCAAGAAAATCTTCCTCAATCAATTAAGAATCGGATGAAAGTTGTTAGAAGTACTCCCGTTTTCCTTGAATTCATGAATCACAATGCTGGTAAGGGAAATGCCCTTCAAAGTCTAACTGAATCATTAAACTTGAAACCAGAAAATGTGATGGCCATTGGAGACCAAGGAAATGATTTAAGTATGATTGAATACGCAGGTCTCGGAGTTGCCATGGGTAACGGAATTCAAGCAGATAAAGATGCTGCCCAATTTGTAACTAAAACCAACGCCGAAGATGGTGTAGCATTTGCCATCAATAAATACGTCAACAAATAGTTTAAAAGCAAGCCAAAAGAAAAGGTTTAATAGCATCATGCTATTAAACCTTTTTTGTTATTTATTGTTTAAATCTTCGATTGAGTTAACATCTTTCATGTAAGTAGGAACTGCTAATCCAACCTTAGCACCAGGACAGTTAGTTGCTAGTCTTTCGACTTTATCCTTATACTTTTCGTAAAGTGGTCCAGAAGTAACTGGTAGCCATGCAGCTGTCGTTACATCTGATGATCCACTAGCAATTGAAGACCACATTGGTTGTGCTTCCATTGCGCTAATTGAAACATTGTAACCTTTGTCTCGTAAGATTTGGGCAGTTACGTTAGTTGATGCGATTGCATCATCCCAAGTAACGTAAGCCATTTTAACCGTTTTTCCGTTTCCGTCTGGAACATCTTTGGTCCATTCGGCAACTTCTTTAGGGTGTTCCTTGATAAACTTCTTCGCAGTTTCTTGTGGATCTTTACCATTGTAGTTTTCGTACATGGTATCACCCATCATATCTGGATCCCAATGGAATTGCTTAAAGAACTTGTAAGCACCCGGGTTTTTGGTAGCAAAATCTTTACCTGCAACAGTATCGATTTGTTCTGCTTTACCATAGACACCCTTAGGATCCTTTAAAAATTTAATTGGGAATTTTTTAAACATCCAGTGTGGTTGCCATCCAGTGAGCACAATTGGTTGTTTGTACTTAATTGACTTAGCCAATTGGCTAGTCATTGCAGCAGTTGAACTGGTTTGTAATTGCCAATTGTTATTCTTTAGGTCATATTTATCTAACGCATTTTGCGTAGAACTCATAATTCCGGCACCCGCATCAATACCGGTAATCGTATGATGAACTTGAGGACCAACTTTTTGATCTGATTGATATTGCTTAGGAGTTACACTACATGAAGTTAGTGCAAGGGTTAAAAAACTAAGTCCTAGGATTCCTACGATGTGCTTTAAAAAACGTTTTTTCATCAATAGTACCTCCTTATTTGTCGTCACCAGTTCCACTAATACCTTCAGATAGCTTATCAATAATAATTGCTAAGATAACGATTGCAATTCCGGCAGCAAAACCAGCACCAGCATCGTTACGTCCAACGGCAAAGTAAACTAGTGAACCAAGTCCCATAGTACCAATCATTGAAGCAATAACAACCATTGATAATGCAAGCATCATTCCTTGGTTAATTCCAGAGATGATAGTTGCTTTGGCTAGTGGCAATTCAACTTTGATAAGTTTTTGCCAAGCAGTTGAACCAAAGGCAACGGCTGCTTCGTTTAAGTCAGCAGGTACTTGCTTAATTCCTAAGTAAGTCATATTAACAATTGGTGGTAATGAGAAAATCACTGAAGCAACTACCCCGGGTACCATTCCAATTCCAAATAATGCAACGGCTGGAATTAGGTAAACGAAAGCAGGCATTGTTTGCATGAATGAAAGAATTGGTTTAACAATCATATTAACTTTATGACTCTTAGCCATCCAGATTCCTAGTGGAACCCCAATGATCACAATAATCAAACTTGTTGCAATAACTAGAGTTAAAGTTTGGGTCAAGTCACGCCAGTAACCTTGGTTCCAAATTAAAGCTAAACCAAGAAGTTCAAAAGTCATAAAGAACCAATGCTTAGTATTTCTTAAGATATACCAAGTTAGTCCTAAAATTAAAGCAATGAACAACCAGGCTGGAATAATATCAAAAACCCATTGGATGGCATCCAATATAGCACCAATACCAGCAGTAAGAGCATTAAAGAAACCAGCAAAACCAGTTAACCATTCTACAAATGAATTAATCCATTTTGCTAATGGAAGTGCTGGAATTCCAGCTAAAATTGAAAATAAACTATTCATGATCTTCTCCTCCTTCTTGAGCAGCAGAAATTGCTTCTAACACAGTACTTCTTAAAATAATTCCTTGTAAGTGTTCTTCGTCATCTAATACCGCAAATGGCATTGGTGATTTAGAAATTTGTTTTAAGAGTTCTGAAATTGCAATATCTGGTCCAGTTGTAGGAACATTGTGCTTAAGAACCTTGTGAAGATCACGTTCCCCGTTTTCAATCATTTCATTGACATCATCTGCATCAATTAGACCGATGAAGTGACGATCATCATCAACAACGAAAATACTTGAAATTTGTTCATCATTCATGCGACGAAGAGCTAACTTAGGACCATCTTTTTCAATGTTAACCGTGTTAGGTTTAACCATAACGTTTCCAGTAGTTAGAACCTTAGAACGGTCCACGTTTTGAATAAAGCGTTTTACGTAATCATTTTTAGGATGAGTTAATAAGTCTTCTGGAGTATCAACTTGAACAACTTCACCTTCATGCATCATTAAGATTCGGTCACCAATTCTTAAAGCTTCGTTTAAGTCATGGCTGATGAAAATAATTGTTTTGTGAAGTTTATGTTGTAACTCTAACAACTCATTTTGCATATCACGACGGTTTAGTGGATCTAGAGCAGAGAAAGCTTCATCCATTAATAAAATATCAGGATCATTAGTAATCGCACGGGCTAATCCAACTCGTTGTTGCATCCCACCTGATAGTTCATTAGGAAGCTTGTCGTCATACCCATGAAGTCCAACCATTTCAAGAGAATCATGAGCCTTTTGGTCACGTTCTTCTTTATTCATTCCTTGAATTTCAAGACCAAAGGCAGCATTTTCCAAAATTGTCCGATTAGGTAATAATGCAAAGTTTTGGAAAACCATGCTCATCTTTTTTCTTCTTAGTTCAAGTAATCCTTGGTTATCAAGTTGACTAACACTCTTACCATCAACTGAAATTGTACCAGTAGTTGGTTCAATCAAACGGTTAAACATCCGGAGTAAGGTTGACTTACCAGAACCGGATAATCCCATAATAACGAAAATTTCATTTTCGTTAATTGAAAAGTTAGCGTCATCAATTCCAACTGTACTACCAGTTTTCTCTAAGATTTCAGCCTTATCTTTTCCTTCAGCTAATAATTCCTTAGCCTTGGTTACATGTGTTCCAAAAATTTTAGTTAAATGTTCAACTTTTATTTTCTCATTTCTTCTAGTCACAGAACCATCCCTTCTTCTTTAAAGAATTTAAAGTTTTTTAAAAATAAACATATAAATAGATTAACAAGATAAAAGGATGCTTGTCAAATTTAGACTATTTACTAAATCGAAAAGCATCCTTTCTCAACTATTTATTTTTTGGTTTAATTTGATCGGTTTCATAATCAAAACGGGCATTAAACAAAGGACTAACCGGACGATTTTGGTCAATTCTTAAGATTGCATCCCCGATCAATGGAGCAGTTGAAATTTGCGTAATTTTAGCAATTTTCTTTTCTTCTGGTAATTGAATTGAATCAGTTACCACCACTTGTTTAATTGGTGAATCATCTAGTCTTTGAATTGCGGGACCAGATAAAACAGGGTGAGTACAACAAGCATATACTTCTTCGGCACCGGCATCAATTAATGCTTGTGCCCCTTTAGTAATTGTTCCCGCTGTATCAATCATATCATCAATCATGATTGCACGTTTACCTTTAACATCACCAATAATATTCATAATCTTAGCAACGTTTGCCTTAGGACGACGTTTATCAATGATTGCAATGGGAGCACTTAAAAATTCAGCCAAGGCCCGGGCTCTAGTAACTCCACCATGGTCAGGAGAAACTACCACGACATCTTCGTCCAGATTATTAGTAATGAAGTAGTCTGCCAATAATGGTGCGCCCATTAAATGATCAACTGGGACATCAAAGAATCCTTGAATTTGAGCTGCATGTAAATCGAGGGCAACTACTCGAGTGATTCCATCAGTTTGTAGCATATCAGCCACTAACTTAGCGGTAATTGGTTCTCTAGAACGCGCTTTTCGATCTTGTCGTGCGTAACCATAGTATGGAATTACCACGTTAATTGTTGCAGCACTGGCTCTTCTGAGGGCATCAACCATAATCAATAATTCCATCAAATTATCGTTAACTGGTGCTGAGGTTGATTGGATGATATAAACATTATCACCACGAACACTTTCTTCAATGTTAATTTTAATTTCACCATCACTAAAATGATCAACAGTTACTTTACCTAGGTCAATGCCCATGTGTTCAGCAACTTTTTCAGCAAGTGGTCGATTAGAATCTAAAGAAAAAATTTTCATATTTAAATCTTCAGCGTTTGTACTCATAATTTCCCCCATAAATTAATTAACTTTTCTTATTTCAATCATAATTATGCAATTTAAAATTCAGTAAATTCAACTAATCAGCACTGTCAAATGGTAATTTATTGAAATATCCTGGTTTATTAGTTTGTCGGTTACGAGCAATTGCCATTTCGTACCGTGAAACATCGTCGGTAATTGTAGAACCAGCAGCAATAAAACTGTGATCACTAATTTGAACTGGTGCAATCAAGTTCACATTACTTCCGATAAAGACATCGTCGCCTACAACGGTTTCATGTTTATTTTTACCGTCATAGTTAGCAAAAATCACACCACAACCAATGTTAATTCCTTCACCTAACTTGGCATTTCCCACATAAGTTAAATGACCAATCTTGGTGTGGGCGCCGATAGTAGCCTTCTTAACCTCACAAAAGTTACCAATGTGAACATGTTCACCAATTACTGATTCTGGACGTAGGTGACTGTTTGGACCAATGTTAGAATTTTCCATCATTTCCGAGTGTTCAATTGTCGATGAAGTAACCGTTACCCCATCGTGGATTACACTGGCGATAATTTTAGAATGAGCCCCAATCACACATTCGTTACCAATCTTTGTGCCTGCTTGTAATTGAACGCCGGGCTCAATAATCGTATCGGTACCAATTTCTACATCACAGTCAATGTAGGTATCATCCGGATTGATAATAGTTACACCATTTTCCATGTGTTGGCGATTAATCCGGTTTTGCATAACCTTAGTTGCGGCAGCTTGTGCCACGCGATTATTAACTCCCATTGATTCGGAGAAATCATCCATTTTGTAAGCAGCAATAATTCCATCTGCTTGTTTAAGAATTTCGATGGCATCCGTTAAATAGTATTCCCCTTGGGCATTATCGTTATTAATCTCATGTAGTGCTTCAAACATTTTTTGGTTATCAAACACGTATACACCGGTATTAATTTCACTAATAGCCTTTTCTTCAACGTTGGCATCTTTTTCTTCAACAATTTTTTCCACGATTCCTAAATCATTACGCACGATTCGACCGTATCCAGTTGGATTAGGTGCCACTGAAGTTAAAATCGTCGCCGTCGCCTTTTTTTCATCGTGATAAGCAAACAGATTTTTTAAGGTACTAGCCGTAAATAGCGGCGTATCCCCACTAATTACTAACGTGGTTCCCTTAGAATTTTTTAAAATTGGTTCTGCTCGTAAAACAGCATCCCCAGTTCCTAATTGTTGATCTTGCACTACGTACTCAGTTCGATCACCTAGTTCATTTTCAACTGATTCAGCACCGTATCCAACTACTGTAACCACCTTATCCATTTGCAATTGTGAAACCTGAGTTAGTACGTGATCAACCATTGATTTACCACAAATTCGATGCAAAACTTTATATAATTTTGACTTCATTCTAGTACCTTTACCGGCAGCTAAAATAATCGTATTTTTTTCACTCATTTAGTTCACCTACTTACCGCTTCCAAAGATTTTTTCGTCGTAATTCCCTTCTGTAATTATCATTTCATCGTTAGGCTGGTTTTCCATCTTAACTAGTGAAGTGTAATCACCAAAATCACGTTCTTTATCGCTAGCACCTTCAGCAAAGAAAGTACTTCCGACTAGGTTACAATCAAACTCTTTGATTAGTGATGAAAGTCCGTTAATAGTTCCCCCACCATGAATAAAATCATCAACGATAATTACGTTTGAGCCTTCATCCAGACTACGTTTAGAAATAGTCATTCGTTTAATTTTCTTACTTGAACCAGACATGTAGTTCACGTTCACAGTTGAACCTTCAGTAATGTTACTATCATGTCTTGCAATAACTAGTGGAACGTTTAAGTAGGTTGACACTGCTTGCGCAATGGGAACCCCACGAGTTGCCACTGTTAGTACCGCATCAACTTTTTGGTTTAGATATTGGGTTGCAATAATCCGACCTAAATAACGAAGCTTTTCTGGGTCACCAAAAATATCTGACATGTAGACATAACCACCGGGTAATAGTCGTTGGCTGTTGTTTAAAATTTCAATCATTTCGTCCATGAACTTCCGGGCATCTTCTTTTAAAATGTATGGCATGTATTTTGCCCCACCAGAAGCGCCGGGAACCGTTTCAACTAGACCAATTCCGCGATCCTGAAAAGTTTTTTTCAAAATCCCTAAATCTTCACTAATTGAAGATTTAGCTGAACTATAACGTTTTGCAAAAAAGGTTAGTGGAATTAAAGTATGGGGACGAGCCAAAATGTACTCGGTCATATCTACTAATCGTTCACTACGTTTTATCTTCATTTTTTCACCTCATTGTCTTCTTTTCACATATATAAATTTTAGCATAAATGTTCGGATTTTACGTTTAATTTTTTTAAAATAATAAAAAAAGCATCAAGTTTTTAACTTAATGCTGATAAATGAGATTATTTTCTTTCTTTAATGTAATTAAAACCTAGGGCAATAAAATAAATTAGGCATTCAATTGTAGCGATAAAGAAACTGACCGGCCAATTGGTAATATATCCTAAATAAAGTCCTAACCAAACCCCAATTAAACCAAAACCAATTGCATACATAATCATTTTGCTAACTGATTTTGCAAAGTACTTGGCACTGGCGGCTGGTAGAGTTAGTAAGATAAAAATCAACAATGATCCAACCACTTGCGCAGCCACTGACACACTTAGGGCCAATAAAACTAAGAAAACGATGGAAATTAAACTAGCGTTCACATGTTGCGCCTTGGCTCCAATCGGATCAAAGGAATCAAACTTCAAGTTTCGATAAATTACTAGTAAGACCACCAAGACGATGATTGAAAGCACAATCATTTGTTTAACATCATTGAAACTAATTCCCACGATGCTCCCAAATAAAATATTAGTGGCATAACTAGCACTTTTATTGGATAAGGCTAAAAAGAGAACTCCTAGACCAATAAATAAACCGGAAACTGCACTAATGGAATCCTCTCTTCGCGAAGATTTGGCTCCCATTTTTCCCACCAAGATCGAACTAATGATGGTGAAAATCAGCATCCCATCCAAGGGGCTTAAACCAATAAACATTCCAAAGGCCGCACCGGCAAACCCAATTTCTGACAAAGTGTGCGTTAAGAAAGGCATATTTCTAGAAACCACAAACACCCCGATGAACCCACAAACAATTGCAATAATGGTACTTGCTAAATAGGCATTTCGCATAAAGTCTAAACTAAACATGTTCTTGGCCTCCTTCGTAATCGGTTATTTTTAGTTGGCCAATTGGTCCCGTTTCAAAACCATCAGACTTCAATAGTAAGTATTCGTCAGAAAACTGTTGCGCCAACGGGATATCATGAGTAACAGAAATTACCGTAACTGCCGTTTTTTGGTTAAGTTCTCGAACTAAATTTAATAAGTCTTCTTTTGCAACTGGATCCAAACTAGCGGTTGATTCATCTAATATCAATAAATCGGGCTCATTTACAAGTGCTTGAGCTAAGTATGCTCGTTGCTTTTCCCCACCGGAAGCCTGTCCCATGGATTCATTTTGTAATTTACTTAAGTTAGTTTGTTGTAAAACTTTATTTAATCGAAGTTTCTCCTTGGGAGTCAACCAAGGAAGATGATAGCCACTAAAATTTAGTCCAATGAAATTTTTAACTGATAATTGGTATTCATCATCAATGTTTCTAAATTGTGGAACGTAACCAATTTTGATGTTTTCCTGTTTATCTGGGAAAGTTACGGTTCCATTTGAGGGTTTTAATTGGCCCAAAATTATTTTAATTAAGGTAGTTTTACCTACTCCGTTTTCTCCGACAATACTTAAAAAGGTGCCGCGTTTGAGCTTAAAACTAAGATCATGTAAAACGGTTTTTTCGGGAAATTCCTCTTTTAAATTATTTGTTTCTAAAATGAATTCAGACATTTGTTCTCCTTTAAGGAATCATTATTACAATATTTAAGCTAAAAAAAAAGACCGTACAGTCTTTTTAAATATCAACTTTAAACGAATACAACCTTAATATCTTCAGTTAATATTTTTCCATATGTAAACGAAACATGGGCAGGTTGTTCTGCGGATTTTAAATCCACGATGAATACTGCTGGAAAAGCTTCAGAAAGCACTCCTTCATATTCATTTGTACGTTTTCTGCCAGCTTGTTCAACAACTTTAATATTGCTGCCAAGGTGGTCTTGTATCCAACTCTTAATATCTGGTAAACTCATACAAATCACCTCTTAGAGCAGATTATAACACCACCTAGTACATATGTAAAGTGAAAAGATTCACTTTTTATTTAAGCAATCCTTGATTATGAAACGCATTGGCCATTGTCACAAAGTCAGTTACTGACAAGCCTTGTGGCCGAATTGATTTCTTAATATTCAATTGCTCTAAAACTAATTCGACTTGTTCTTTAACTTCGGGTTGTTTCCCAAAGAGTCCTTGCAAGTTATTCCAAAGCGTCTTTCTCCGATGCATAAAACAACCATGCACAAAACCGAAGAATGCTTTTTCATCAAACGCCACTACTTGCCGTGCAGTTTGCGGACTTAATTTAACTACCGCAGAATCAACCTTTGGAGCTGGAATAAAGGCTTTGTTAGAAACTTCGATTGCAATTTCCACGTCATTTAAGTATTGCGTAATTACACTCAATGAACCGTAGTCATGATCATTGGGTTTAGCACATAACCGATCTGCCACTTCTCGTTGCATCATAAACACTAAGTTTTCGTATTTAACGGGTCCACGTAAAATATTTAACAAAATTGGCTTGGTGATGTAGTAAGGCAAGTTGGCAACAATCTTTACCGGACGATCATCGTTAAAGTGAGCGGCAATCACCTCTGGTAAATTAGCCTTTAAAAAATCTTGGTTTAAAATCGTCACGTTTTGATATTGATACAAAGTATCCTCCAAAACCGGAAGCAAGTTTTGATCAATTTCAAAAGCGACCACTTGGTTAGCTCGCTTAGCAAGCTGTTCCGTTAGGGCTCCAATTCCGGGACCAATTTCAATCACGTTGTCTTCGCTTGTAATCTCTGCCGCGTCCACAATTCCGTGAAGGACATTTAAATCATTTAAAAAGTTTTGTCCTAAACTTTTTTTAGCGCTTAAATTAAACTTATTTAAAATCGCTAAGGTTCTGGTTCTACTTCCAATCTCTGGAACTTGAGTCATTCTTCAATTCTCCTAATCTAGTTGCTTAACTGCGGCTTCAAATTCAGCTTTAGTAATCCCAAACATCCGCAATCTTCGTTGTAATTGTTTGGCGTTGACATAGCCTAACTGCAAAAGCTCTCCTAATTGAAGCCGTCTTTGCTTTGCAGCGTGACTGCCCATTAAATCTGCAGCAATCAACTCCTGTTGAGTAATTACTTCGGGATTATCATTGCTTTCCGTATAAACCTTACTCAATGCAGCTCTAATTGCTTCCGGGGAGGCATGCTCCACTCCTAATGAACCCTTGGGTGTATTGGGAACTGCATCCTGCTTATTTAAAAACGCATGCTTAGCCTCTGGAATTTCATCGGCAATAATTCGGCGAATCTTTTCACCAGAGAAATCCGGATCAGTAAACACGATAATTCCGCGAGTTTGGGCTAGACGGTCAATTAAATCTAAAGTTTCGTCATCAATGGCCGATCCTTTGGTTTCAATTGTATCAGCGTCAACTGCGCGTTGAATTCTTTTCGTATCGTCTTTTCCTTCAACCACAATTACTTCTTTTATTCGTTTCATCTATTTATCCAATCCAAAAATTCGATTTGTATTTGCATAGGTAGCCTGTGCCAGTTCATCCGGATTCATATCCTTAAAGCGGGCAACCGCCTCCAAAGTATACAGCGTATATGCCGGTTCGTTTTGGCGACCGCGTAATGGTTCCGGAGCTAAATAAGGAGCATCCGTTTCCACCAAAATTCGATCAAGCGGAGTTTGTTTAGCTGCCTCATGCACTTCTTTTGTTTTTTTGAAACTAGCTACCCCACTATATGAGAGATCCATTCCTAAATCAAGAAACTTCTTCATCCACTCAACGTCCCCATTAAAACTATGGATAATTCCTCCCACCGTTTCAATGTGTTCATCCTTTAAAATGCGGTAAGTATCTTCAAAAGCATCCCGATTATGAACCGATATAGGTAGGTTTAAATTTTTGGCAAGCTGAATTTGACGCCGAAAAGCTGCTTCTTGAACCTCTTTAGATGATGTAGTTTGAAAATAATCCATCCCAATTTCACCTAAAGCAACCACCTTTTCATCAGCCAATTGTTCTTCTAACTTTTTTTCGGCTGCCGCATCAAAATTTTTCGAATCTTCGGGATGCCAACCGACGATGGCATACATATCATCATATTGGTGCGCTAATTTGAGGGCCTGTTCGTTTAGTTCATAGTTTGAACCCACGTTTGCCATTCGAACAACTCCCAGTTTGTGAGCATGTTGCACATATTGATCTACATCTTGTAACAATGGTTCTCCGTTTAAATGAGTATGCGAATCAAAAATTTTCATGATCATCCTCCTTTTGAGATTACTGCTAAATTAAAAAGGCTTCACTAACTTGATTAGTGAAACCAAATTAACTATGCTAATGTACTTCCATTTTCTAGTGAATCGGCAACTGTTACCAGTTGAACATCACCATTTTCTTTTTCCACAGAAAGAATCATTCCTTGACTTAGTTCACCACGAAGCTTAATTGGTTTCAAGTTAGCAACCACAATTACTTTTTGACCCACTAACTTATCAAAGTCTGGATACCATTTAGCGATTCCAGAAACAATTTGACGATTACCGTTATCACCCGCGTCCAATTGGAAACGAAGTAATTTATCGGCCTTCGGTACTCGATCAACTGCTTTAATTTCTGCAACCTTAAGTTCTAATTTTTCAAAATCAGGGAATTCAATGTTATCTTTTAAGTTTTTAAGCGTTGTTACCCCGGATTTTTCTTCTTGTGACTTTTTCATTGCCGCACGACCCTTAGTCTTATCTGAAACGGTCATCTTATTCTTAATGTAGTTAACTTCTTCTTCCACATCAACTCGTGGGAAAATTGGTTGACCACTCTTAACTACTTTGTGACCACTCTTCAAGTCTGCTAAAGCAACGTTTGCAATTTCCATCTTTTCATCAGTTAAACCTAATTGTTCCATGATACTTTGAGCTGCACTAGGCATCATTGGACTAATTAATACTGCAATTACACGTAAACTAGCTGCTAAATGAGCCATTACTTGTTGCAATTGAGCAGCAGCAGCTTCATCATCAGCTTGTTGCTTAGCTAATACCCATGGTTCAGTTTGGTCAATGTACTTGTTGGTTTGAGAAACTAACTTCCAAACTGCAGATAATGATTCGGATAGATGATAAGTATCCATCAATTGGTGGTATTCATCAATAACTGCTAATGCGGTGTTTTGTAAATCGCGGTTTGCTTGATCATCACCGGCAACATACGCTGGAACCACACCATCTTCGTATTTGTTAATCATTGCGACCGTTCGATTTAAGAGGTTTCCTAAATCGTTTGCTAAATCAAAGTTAACCCGGTTAACAAAGTCTTCTGGAGTAAAGACCCCATCTCCTGCAAAAGGAACGGCCTTGATTAGGTAATAACGAGTTGCATCAAGACCATAACGAGCGATTAAATCTTCTGGGTAAATGGCATTTCCCTTAGATTTAGACATCTTACCGTCTTTCATGGTAATCCAACCATGTCCGTAAATTTCTTTTGGAAGTGGTAAGTCTAATGCCTTCAAAATAATTGGCCAGTAAATACAGTGGAAACGAACAATTTCTTTTCCAATTAATTGTAAATCAGCGGGCCAGAATTTTTCAAAATTGGTTTCGTCAGCACTATCGTACCCCAAGACATTGATATAGTTAGTTAAAGCATCAATCCAAACGTAAACAACGTGTTTAGGGTTAGATGAAACTGGAACTCCCCATGAAAAAGTAGTCCGAGAAACGGCTAAATCTTCCAATCCTGGTTTTAAGAAGTTGTTAATCATTTCATGCATCCGTGAACTAGGTTGGATGAAATCAGGATGGGCTTTGTAGTAGTCCATCAACCAGTCAGCATACTTGCTCATCTTGAAGAAGTAACATTCTTCGTTAACTAGTTGCACTTCGTTTCCAGTTGGTGCCATTCCACCAGTCACGTTACCTTCATCATCGCGATATACTTCTTCTAATTGTGATTCAGTAAAGTATTCTTCATCAGAAACTGAGTACCAACCAGAGTATTGACCTAAGTAAATGTCACCTTGATCAAGTAGTTTTTGAAAAATCTTTTGCACTGCTTGAACGTGACGGTCATCCGTAGTTCTAATGAAGTCATCGTTAGTTATATCTAATTCTTTCCAAAGTTCTTTAATTTGACCAGCCATTTTATCAACGTATTGTTGTGGTTGTACCCCTAACTTTTCGGCTTTTTGTTCAATTTTTAATCCATGTTCGTCAGTTCCCGTTAAATAGAAAACATCAAAACCAGATTGACGTTTATATCTAGCGATTGCATCTGCTGCCACAGTGGTATAGGAGTTCCCAATGTGTAATCTACCTGATGGGTAGTAGATGGGTGTCGTAACATAAAATGTTGGTTTCTTCTCGGTCATGTTGCTTCTCCTTTATCCTTTTAATCGTAATTGTTAATGCTGAAAATTCGTTAAAAAATATCAAATTCTACTTTAAAATAAGTTTAACTGTTTTGCAATTCGTTTGGGCTTTTTTAGCTTTAAAATTTCTTCTAATTGTTGGGCATTAGCCGCGGCATCTTTTCCCGTATTATTGTTAAAGATAACCACTACTTTTGCTGCTCTTTTTTCCAATCCCAAAATGAGTTTCGCTAATTTTTCTAATTCTGGTTGGGAATAGCGGTAACGATAACGTTCCCGGGTCCCTTTCGCCCATTCCCGCTCGTTTTGACCGTGTAAGCGTACATAGACCAAGGCTGGATTCGTGACCACCGGATTTATTTTCATCCCGTTTAACGTAGCGTGCGGTTCATCAACCACTACTTCAGTTATGTGCAGACTCTTTAAAAAGTTATCAGTATCTTGACCAATCTCTGGAGCTTGCCACGTGGCGTTACGAAATTCAATTGCCAGTGGATAGTCGACTAGTTCCCGTCTAACCAACCGCAAGTATTGGATGTTTTCGTAGTTGCACAGAAATGATGGTGGAAATTGAAACAAGATGGTTAACAGTTGTCCCGATTCCACTAGTGGTTGAATTGCCGTTTTAAAGGTTTGAAAAAGCTGTTGACGTTGCTCAGCATTAAGCGGATCTTTCCCACGTTGCGGCGTCTTGGTCATTTCAAAATTAGCTTTCACAATGAACTTAAAGTCCCTAGGAACTTCCGCTGCCCATTTTTGCACCCACTCTACTTTGGGAATCGCATAAAATGAGCTATCAATCTCAACGACCGAAAAAAAATCCGTATATTCCGGCAACGTCAATTTTTGTTTTTTGCCATCCACTAAATCAGGATGATCAGTCCACGTCGTTAATCCTACTTTAATCATTAGCTAAACCCGTAACTTTTTAAAGATATCCACGGCATTACCCTGTTCCATTATGAACGGCTCTGGTAAGTTTAATTTTTCTTGGTTAATTACCAATACCTGGGCAGCCGGATTACGATAATCTAACAATCCAGCAAAGGGATAGACTCTCATTGAGGTTCCTACCACCACAATTAAATCTGCTTTTTGTAAGGAAGTGACGCTATCCATCACTACTTGTTCGTTAATCCCTTCACCATACAAAACTACGTCTGGACGTAAGATTCCCCCACAATTTTCGTGAATCATACTGTGTCGATACGTCGCCAAATCGGTTTTGACACCACATTTTTGACAATAAATCCGACCTAGGTTGCCGTGAAATTCAATCAAATTCTCCGTGTGCGCTTTTTCGTATAAATTATCGATATTTTGCGTAACCACGGTTGCTCGAGCAGCTCTAGTAAGAGCTGCCTGCTTCTCATGAATCACATTGGGTTGCGCATCCGGATAGTCTAAGTTGCTAATTACATAATCATAAAAAACAGCTGGTTCTTTTACCAAGCACTCATGACTTAAGTAATACTCAGCCGGCTTACTCGTCTTATCATTCGTATACAATCCGTTTTTAGAACGATAATCCGGAATTCCAGATGGGGTCGAAATTCCCGCTCCGGTTAAAAATACAATTCGCTTAGAATTATCAAATAGACTTTGAATATCAGTCATGAAAAATCGCCTCTTTTATCTAATTAAATAAGGAATCTTCAATTCATCAAAGAGTTCTTTTACCGTTTTATCATAAGTGGTTTGCATAAATTTTGCTCCCACCTTTTCGCCTTGAGGTCCATCAATTACAAATGAATTTTGGTCATCCGTAATAGTAAAACCAACGTAAGCTCGTTTAAAGGTAGTTTTGTCCTTCAATTCAGAATGGTAAAGTTTGAAAACTTGACTTACCTTTAAGCCCAATTGACGTTCTGAAAAGATTGAAGTTACCATCGCAAAATCAGTTAAGTGCAATTCTGGTAAATCCCAAGCCTTCATTTGGGCATCAAAAGCCTTAAAGAGTTTAACGACGTTACGGCGAACAGCAAATGGAGAATCGGTCACTTTTTCGGTAATGATTTTGTATAACCGCTTGGCTGCTTCGGTTGCAATGGGGAAGTTTTGCACAAATACCGTTTCATTATCTGCAAACTTATCGCCAAAGAAGACGATAGCATCTAAAACAGTCACTACTCTGACAATCATTTCGTTATCAACTTTACCTTGTTCTGGAGTGATTGCTTGTCGAACTCCTTTGATAAATTCTTGTTCGACTTGTTCATTAACCAATCCGTGTTTTCGTTGTTCGGAATAAACCACGAAGTGCGCAATGGTATCAAATAATTCCGTTCCAATGTAGCGAATTTGTTCATCTAGTTCAGAATCATCCGTAGTTAGTGGGAAATATACTTGTGGAAAACCACGCAGGGTCATCAATAGATGCAACAATTCATGGGTGGCAATAAAATCTGGTTCGGTTTGATCACTAATTTGCACAAATAAGTTTTTACCATCTTGCATCACTTGTGCTTGATCATGACGAATATAGCCTGATTTAAGGTTCCCAATAAATTGAACTTGAACATCTCCCGGGAAAAAGTGAGCAACCATGTTCAATAAACTTTGCGATTTCTTCCCTAATTCTAATTCTTTAGCCACGTTATTCAGCTCCTTTTATTTTTTTCAATATTTTCTGGGTATTTTCTAAGTTTTGTTCTGAAGCTGCCAATTGGGCTAGTTCAGTAACCACTTTTTTGACTTCATTTTCTTGAGCGCCTGCGGTAATTGCCAGCGACTTTAGTTGTAAACGCATATGACCGCGTTGAATTCCATCCGTTACTAAGGCTTTTAAGGCAGCCAGGTTTTGTGCTAATCCAACGGCTGCTAGTAAATTCATCATTTCTAGTGCCGAATTAACGTTTAAAATTTCGTAGTTAATTTTGCTCATTGGTAAGACGTGCGTGGCTCCCCCAACGATTCCAGTTGGAATTGGTAGTTTAATTCTTCCCTCTAAACCTGCGTCAGTCACACGCCAGTTTGAAAGCCCTTTATAAGAACCCTTTCTCGCTGCGTAGGAATGAGTAGATGCTTCAACTGCTCGCCAATCATTTCCCGTAGCAACTACGACGGCATCGATTCCGTTCATAATCCCCTTGTTGTGCGTTGCAGCACGTTTGGGATAGATGTTGGCAACGTTTGCGGCCTCTTCAATTTTTTTAGCGACCTCTTCTCCGGATAATTCTCCTCGTTGTAATACATCAAAGGGAACGATTCCAGTGGCAACCACAATGTTGTAATCACCATAATTAGAAAGAATGCTCATCAAAACTTCTTGACCGAGATTGATTTCCACCATTTTGGCAACTGCTTCTAGCATGGAGTTAATGGTATTAGCTCCCATTGCATCACCCACGTCGACGAATAACTCAAATGAAACGTGTTCTTCATCAATCATGTTGAACTGAATATCTTTAATCCCACCATGATTTACAATGCTTGGATGAGCATCTAAGGCAGTTTGAATTAGAAATTCTTTGTGTTCATCAAACCACTCTTGAATTCCTAAAATATTATTGGTTTTTAAAATCACTTCTCCAGTTAGAACCCGACCTTCAGCAGTGGCCGTAATCCCACCACCATCCAAGAGCATCTTAGCTCCATTACTGGCAGCAGCAATCACAGACGGTTCTTCCGTTACCATTGGAACCAAGTACGACTTTTCGTTCACGCGAAAGTTCGTCGCAATTCCTTCTGGAAGACCGTAATCAGTTAAATAGTTTTCAATTAAATCATTACCGACTGCTTCAAAATTATTTTCGACCGTTTTTAAACTAACCGGATCTAATTGGGTTGCCTCGGCAATCAATGCCAATCTTTCTTGGTAACTTTTTTTGAAAAATCCACTAAAATTTGTCATGTTAATTACTTCCCTTCGCGCAGTCCTTAACTATTTTTAGAAATATATTCGTTAATGACTCCTTCACGAACGCCACCTTCAGAAAAAATCACGCGTTTAGAATCGATGAAATCCATAATTGAGGTTAAGTTAATTAATCCGCCCACAATTACATCTGCCCGGTTACCTTCTAAACCACTAATTTGACGTCGTTCTTTTAAGTTATCGTTTAAAAATAAACGCATCGTGGCGTTAACTTGTTTTCTAGTTAGCTGATAATTTTGGATACTATCAATATTTTTAAAATGTTGATGTTGTCGATTAATCCGTGCCAGTGTTCGAGCTGCCCCACCGATTAACACAATTGGATAGTGCATGGGATGACTCATCCAACTAATCTTGCTGTACATCTCAATAATGTATTGTTGGGCAGCAAATAAATTGGCTGCGGCAATGCGATCTTTTAAATTAAAATGTTCAGTCATTTTAACGGCCCCAGTTGGGATACTAACGTAATTAATTGGTTGTTTGTTGCGCACATGAACAATCTCCACACTAGCACCACCAATATCCATCAAAACGTAATCTTTAACTGAAACGCGATCCAAGACCCCTTCAAAATCATAGTAGGCCTCTTGCTTTCCAGTTAAAACGCGAACTTCAATTCCTACTTCCTTTTTAATACTTTGTAAAAAGTCCCGTTGATTTTGCGCCTGTCTTACCGCTGCAGTAGCGATTGCGGTCACGTCAACGTTGGGAATCTTTTTATAGGTTGCTTTGAATTGTTTTAGCGCCGCCACCGTTCTTTGCATGGCTGAAAACTGTAAAATATTTTCTCTTCCCATGCCTTCTGATAAACGCGCATCATTTTTCATTCGCTTAACTTCTTGGTATTTACCGTTAGAATCAATTTGATAAATGGCCATTCTCACTGAGTTCGAACCAATATCAATAATGACAAAATTCTTCATTAGAATCCCTCCATAATTGGTTTGAACTAGTTAAAATAATTAACACCCATGGCATCGCGAACTTCTTGAAGCGTTTTTTCTGCAATTAGATTAGCCTTCTTGCTACCTTCTTCTAGAATTTGGTAAACCACTGCTGGTTTTTGTTCAAATTCTTCACGACGTTCTCGAATGGGTTTTAAAATTCCTTGAAGGACTTCATTTAGGTAAAGCTTAATCTTAACATCACCCAAACCACCCTTTTGGTATTGATCCTTTAATTCCTGAACTTTTGCTTTATCATCCGCAAAAATATCTAAATAAGTAAAGACAACGTTGCCTTCTACCTTACCGGGATCTTCTACGTGAATGTGATCAGGATCGGTGTACATTGACATTACTTTTTTCTTGATGGTTTCTGCATCATCTGATAAATAAATACAGTTATTTAGTGATTTACTCATCTTGGCATTTCCATCTAAACCAGGGATTCGACCTTCACCCTTGGGTGGGAAGTAGCCTTCTGGTTCCACTAACACATCTTTTTGGTACGCATTATTAAAACTACGAACAATTTCTCTAGTTTGTTCAATCATGGGCTCTTGATCATCTCCCACGGGAACAATTTTAGCTTTGAAGGCAGTAATATCTGCGGCTTGGCTAACTGGGTAAGTTAAGAACCCAGCTGGCACGCTTTCATTAAACTTCTTTTGTTTGATTTCATTTTTAACGGTTGGGTTTCTTTCCAATCTGGCCACTGAAACTAAGTTCATGTAAATCATCGTCAATTCATTTAAAGCTGGAATTTGAGATTGGACAAAGATGGTTGACTTGGCAGGATCGATTCCTACGGCTAAGTAATCAAGGGCTACTTGAAATAAACTATTTCTGATTTTTTCTGGATCACGAGCATTATCGGTTAAAGCTTGCATATCAGCAATCATAATAAAAGGATCATATTCACCGGTATTTTGAAGCTTAATTCGATTTTGTAATGATCCCACAAAGTGTCCAATGTGAAGTTTTCCCGTTGGTCGGTCTCCGGTTAAAAAAATTTCTTTATTTGTCATAATATTTTCCTTTCTAGTAAAAAAGCGTCCATTGATAAAAAATCAATAGGACGCAGTCGACGTGGTACCACCTAAATTGCATATAAAATGCCACTAACAATTATAAGGTAATCACCCTTTTAAAACTCCATTTCGCATCGTCCGATCATCTCAGCAAATCTGATCTCTCTGTTGGTTGACTCTGCTACTTAATATATTGTTATTTTAGGGGTTTTAAGGCAAAATGTCAAAGTACAAAGCAATTGACAGCGGTATTTTTTCCAACTAGAATTATGACCGATTGAAAGCAAGGAGTGAATAATTTGGAAAGAAAAGATGAGCAAGCAGAACAACAACGTGTCTCATTTATATCAGAACTACTAACCAATAAGATTACCACCACCATTCAAGAAGTAGAGGCGGCTAAAAACGAAGCGCAACAGGTGCAAAAAAACTATGGGATCAATACCTCCGTTAACTATTTAGAAGCGGATGACCGAATTGAAACCAAGGCCGATTTGCAACAGCAACGAAGCTTGGTTAATAAGGTAGTTGAAGACGAAAACATTGTCCAAAGACAACTGGCTACCTACAAAAGTCTCAAACACTCTCCTTACTTTGGCCGAATTGACATTAAAGATGCAGATTTCCCCGATGTTGATCAACTCTACATCGGAACTGCTTCGCTAATTGACGACAATGGTGAATTTTTAATCCATGACTGGCGTGCCCCTATTTCAAGTATTTACTACAATGGGGTCTTGGGGAAAGTTAGTTACGAAACCCCAAACGGCATCCAGCAAACGGAACTATTGAAGAAGCGTCAATTTCAAATTCATGATGACAAGATCATCAATATGTTTGACACTAACGAAACTGTTGGTGATGAAATGTTACAACACGAATTGAGTTCCAAGAGTTCAGAGCAACTTAAAAATATCGTTGCCACGATTCAACGTGAACAAAATGACATTATTAGAGACACTAAGAGTGATTTATTGGTCGTTCAAGGAGTCGCCGGATCTGGAAAAACATCTGCCTTACTACAACGGATTGCCTTTTTGCTCTATCATAGCCGGACAGAATTAAACGCTGAACAGATTATTTTATTTTCTCCTAACCTGCTCTTTTCTAACTACATTAAAGACGTTTTACCTAGTTTAGGAGAACGAAATATGCGGCAAGTTACCCTGGCAGAGTTCTTCTCCCGACGGTTAGAAGGCCTTCGCGTCCAAACTCTATTCAGTCGCTTTGAAACAGAAAACCAAAATGATGCTATTCACGAATTTAAGGGTAGTCAAGCATTTATTGAACAAATTGATCAGTATCTGCAAAATCTGGCTGGTGAACAACTCGTCTTTACCGATATTTATTTTCAAGGCGATATTTTCTTTTCTAAGAAGTTAATTCAGCAAATATACACGGATTTAAACCCGCAATTACCTTTTGCGGATAAGTTGTTAAAAACCAAGAATAAGTTGATTAAAACGCTTAAGAAGCGGATTCACGTCGAAGCAGAAGAGGAATGGGTTCTCGTTAAGTTAGATTCACTATCAGATGAACAATACCATTATTATTTAGGTGAAAAAGATCCCAGTGAATTCACTAGCTTTGATGAAGAGCAAGCATTTATTGCTAATAAAATTGCTAAAGAAGAATTACGGACAGTCTACAATGCTATTTTCAATAATAATTTTTGGGACGCTCATTCCCAATATCTGGAGTTTCTAAAATGGGTTAAGGCACCGGTTCCCCAACAACAATGGGATGTGGATATTTCAGAGTTCAAAGAACAATTTGAATTTCATCAAATTCGGTTAGCGGACGCTGCTCCCCTCCTTTACCTTCGTGATCGTTTTACCGGTGAAAATAAAAATAATCGAATTAAATTCTTATTTATCGATGAGGTCCAAGACTACTCAATTGCAGAAATAATGTATTTGAAACTAATTTTTAATCAGGCTAAGTTTAATTTGATCGGTGATAGTGAACAAGCGCTTTTTAAGGATGTGGAGACTGCACCTGTATTATTAAAGAAGCTCAGCAATGCCATTTCCGTTAAAAATGCCCGTCTCATTAATTTAAATCATGCTTATCGCTCTACGTTGCAAATTACTGAGTTAGCTAGTTCATTACTAAGCGATGGCGATAAAATTCAGGCGTTTAATCGAAACGGTGAACTTCCCCAGTTATTCATTACTAACACCGACTTAGAGATGGAAAACACCTTAAAGTCGATCATTAGAACGGAATTAGAGAACAAAGACACCGTTGCGGTTATTACTAAAAATCGTGCTGAGGCAGAAACCGTTTTTAATATCGTTAACCGTGAATTTGATTCCCTACTGGTTTCTAATTCAGCTCGCTCAATTGATAGTCAAGTAGTAATCCTTCCCATCTATTTAGCTAAGGGAATGGAATTTGATTCCGTGATTGCTTGGGATGTTTCAAAGAAAAACTATTCCAACGTTCATTCGCTAGGAATTCTCTACACCATCATGACTAGAGCAATGCATTCGCTTAATCTTATCTGTAAAAATACCATTTCCGATTTGATTCCAGAAAAAGCCTTTCAACAAAAATTACTCAAAATAAAAAAAGTTGACGATTAGTCAACTTTTTTATTTTGGTCCTTTTTTAATAACTCAGCAATTTCTTTTAAGTAAAGCTCTGATTTAGTAGGAGCTTTAGTCTTACTAGTTTTAACGTTCATTTTATTTAAGAACTTAATTATTAGAAAGACTACAAAAGCCACAATCAAAAAGTTAATTACAGCATTTAAAAACAAACCGTATTTAAAACTTGCTGCCCCAACCTTAACTGATAAAGTTGAAAGATTAATTTGACCTAAGAAAATACCAATAAATGGATTAATAATATTTTTAACTAAGGAACTAACGATTGAAGTGAAGGCAGATCCAATGATAACACCTACTGCCATATCGATTACATTCCCACGTGAAATAAATTCTTTGAATTCTTTTAACATTTTTTCCTCCATCTGCTACCAAATATGTAAGTAACTATTTTTTTCAAAGTCAATTGGCAGCTTAACGCTACCGAATATATTAACGACTTGTTTCATTATATTAGTTATTAGTAATTCTGTAAAAACTAATATTCCAATTTATGTATATTCTATTTTAATTTTAAGCTCATTTCTAATCTAATTTTTTTAATTTACACCGTTTGTACACAAAAATTAAATTTTTACAGTGAAACGCTTGTTAAGCCACGTTTTTAAAGTCGTAAAATCTTATTAAACAGAACTTAAAAGCCGCTTCGGAGGTTATTACTTGCTGTTAAATCAACGTTTATAACCATTTTGTACACATTGCGTACACGTATAACTGTCTATTTTAAGTGAACAATATAATGCTAATTATTTAATCCTTCTTTTAAATCATTAATTCCTTTTTTTACATTTCCTTTTGCTTCATCGAATGATGCACTTTCAATATATTCATCAGTACCTTGCTTCATAAAATATTTACTGTATCCATTAATGATATTGTAATAATTATTTGTCAATAAATATAGATTAGCTTCGGAATCATTTTTTATAGATAGTCCTCTATTTTTTAAAATATCAATTTGATTTTCTATAGTTTTAAAATTTTTATCATTAATCAAAAAACACCCTCCATCTAAAATAATGAAGAGTGTTTAATCGCGACGGTCTCCTTAGAGATACCGTAGCTCATTCGTAACTTCATTATATATAATTTTAAAAAAACGTCAACCGTTTACAAACTTTTTTTATTATAAATTATACTGAATAATATATCAATTTATCTAAAGTAAAAAAGCCACTAGATGAATAGTGACTTTCTTACCACCAGCCTTAGCTGATTAGCAATAATAAATTTTATAATCACCGAAGTGATAATAATAGATTATCATAGTTATTAAATTATCGCAAAATAAAAAAGCCCACTCGATTAGGAGTGAGCTTAATTATCATTAGCAAAAACATATTTTATTTAATAATTCATCTAAAGCGTATCACATTTGGTTACTTTCCGCCTTTTCCTTTGCCCTTACCTCTTGATTTGCATTTAGCCATAGTTATCATCTCCTTTCAATGGTTAATTATTAACGGTAATAAAGGATAGCTTGACCAGGATAAATAGTGGCGTTCAAATTCCCATTAAATACATCTGGGTTATTGGCAACCACTGTATCTGTTCGATCACCAATCTTTTGAGAAATAGCATATAAATTGTCGCCATCTTGGACCGTGTATGTTTTTTCATCTAATTGGTTAAATGTCATACCACGATCATTAACAGCTAATTCTTGTCCAGGATAAATAGTGGCGTTCAAATCCCCATTAAATACATCTGGATTATTGGCAACAATTGTTGCGATACTATCACCAGTCTTTTGACTAATAATAGTTAAATTGTCGCCATCTTGAATTGTATAAGTTACAGGTTTCCATTCGGGAGTTGGTTGAACGTTATCTGGTTGTAAAGCAACTACTGGTTGATCTGATTGCTTGTTTCCTGCAATGATGTTGTCAAAATCATATGAAGCGTCTACTCCGTTCCAATTATCAGTAAATTGCCATAATTTTACATTATCAACACCTGGTTCTGATCCACCATAATTGGCTACCCATAATAATGGCGAGATAAGACGGTCCTTATCAATGCGCCCGCTGGTAAACCAACTTGCCATTGAATATGTCCCAACTTTCTTAATTCCTGCATCTTTAACAGCATTTAACCAAGTGTTACAGTCATCTGTTGCTGATGATGGATTATTATCACTATCTTCCTCATCAAGGAAACTAACGGTATTATTTTTGTCTAAACCTAGTCTATTAAATGTTTCAATGAAGTTTTGAGCCTCAGTAAGCATGTCATCATGAGCATAAGCATATGAATAATGATAAACATGAACGTTTAAGCCAACCGCTCTAGCATTATTAATTTGTAATGCAGCCAAAGGGTTTTGTGAGTAAGGATGGCCTTTTGAACCTGCTGTAATTTGGACAATAACGGCTTCTGCACCGTTGTCTTTTAGTCCTTGAAAGAAAGATTGGGTGTAATCTTGAAACTTAGCCACATCTACTACAATTGCATTTTCTGACATTATTTAATTCCTCCTTTGGTTAATCCTTTATCGATAAGTGTGTCTGCTACCTTTTCTGCATAAGGCTTAATATCAATTTCTTTGCCGTTTTTAAGCATTTGGTAGGAATATTCTACATATTCTGAAACAGATTGAGCATCAATCTTTACATTGTGTTGTTGTACCCATTCAAGTACTGACTCTTCTGCTAATTTTCTACGTGCATCATTATCTAATCCAGTTTGTTGCGAAGCGTAAGTGACTGCTCTTTTAGTAGCATTCAAAATATTATTTTCTTTCTTGTTTAAATGCATTGAATCAATCAAAGGAACTAATAATTTAATTAACACACCAGCAACCACAGCTAATACGGTTGGATCTAAAAATACTTTTAAATAACTCATTATTTTTCTCCCATTTCTTCTTTTAATCTTTCAACAATCTTTGTTAGTTCACTAACTTGTATCTTTAATTGACTAACTTGTTCTTTTAGCTCATCTCTCTCATCAATAGTTGCATCTAGTTTGTCAAACAACTTTTCAGTATGGTCGGCATAGATTCCTTCTTTTTGGGCAGTTGAGTTGTTTTTTGCGGTAATCCATGCGACTGTTCCAGACCCTACTGCGGTGACAACAGCAACGATAATATCAATAAAATTCATGTAGTCTTACCATATTTGAGCTCGCCCAAAACTCTAAAAATGATGAATAGAATAAAGTAACTAGTTAATCCAATTGGACTTCCAGTACGAATATCGTGCCAAGTAAACACTGCTAAATAAGCTGACCACGCGGCTACTTGTAACGTTAATGCCCAACGATGAGCTCGATAAGTCTTAATATCATACATACAAACTACAACTCCAAAAGTCCCAACTGAAATTAAGATGCAAAAAACAATTGGGTCTTGTGCATGAGTTAAAAAAGTACGGATGTTATTTGGTTCTGAAAACACATCTCTAACGGATGAAAGGAATAATCCTAATACAATCATTTCAATGCTTGTAACTGCCAAAAATCGGTCATTAATCAAGTTTCTAATCATCATTTCACCCCCTTTCATTGCAAAATAAAAACACCATTAATTTTTGGTGTTTACAATAGCGTTATATTCGTCTTTTGTGATGTCGCCTTTATCTAGTGCGTTTTTAATATCATCGTCGTTAAACTGACCCCAACCATATAGCATTTTCAAAAATTCGAAAGTGTTCAAATTAAGAACCCCCGTTCATTACTTTACGAGCTAAAAAAGCGATAGTTGCTTTTAAGTTTTCGTTTTCTTTTTTTAGTTTAAAGTTTTTAAAATCTCGGTGTTGCGATTCGATTAACTTACCTTCAACAAAATAAAATTCAAAATAACGTTGTTTAAAATAATCAACATAATCATCATTGACTTCGATTTGCGGTAATTGTTCTGGCTGTTGATTTTCATAAACTCCTTGAATCATATTTTGAGTTTGATTTTCGCTCGATACTTTGACAAAATATTTCATTACTATCTCCTTTATTTATTATTCTAATGGCATAGAAGTGTCAATTCTGTAATAACCAGCTCTAATATGTTGCCACCAATTAAAGCATAGATGATCATTGCTAAAAACCAATACCAGCGGTGATCCATTTCCGTCGTTGGGAACAAAAGTAAAACCTTGATCAATTTTCACATTGAATGTCTCACTGTTAATTTGCTCATTACTTCCGCCAACGTTATAGTCTTCTTTAGTTGTAATCCAACCTTTAACAAACAAAATGTTGTTTGTTATTCTGTACCAAAGACCAGCGTCAGCTTGAACTATTGGATGAACTAAATTCATTTTTATCCAACCAGTGTCTTGTTTATATAATTTTCCGTCAATTTTATTTTCTAAATCTTTCATATATCCATAGGCGTCGTCTTTTGTAACGCCTTTCTTAAATAATTCATCTGTTCTATTCCAAGCATCATCAGCTCTTGATTGGGCATTGTCAGCTGATGTTTGAGCTTTATTTACTCTAGTTGAATTATCATTTATTTTTCTATCTGTTTCATTTTTTATCTTTGTAACTGTTTCATTTGTTACTAATGAAACTGGGTCTAAAGACAAATCAACAACTGAAGTATTAGATACTCCAAGCTGAGCCCTAATAGTATATTCAACACGTTCATTATCAGAATAAACCGGCATTAAATATGGAGTATTTGCGGATGAAATGGCAGCTAAAAATTCTTTACCATTATATTCTGCAACAATACCAATTGTATTTAGTTTGTGCTCTTTTGTTACATTTGAGTTAGTAAATACTGATGTAATTGTTAAAATTCCGTCTGTATCATAAGTTGATGAAATATTAACCTTGTCATCAATAGTAATAGTATTAATTAAATCATTTGTTAATCCTGAATAATCTTTTTCATCTATTACATCATTAGAACCAAACATATATTTAAAAACTATTTTATTGTTAGACACATTAGCTGATGTTATTGAACTTGATAACATTTTAGTAATGTACCACGGCTTGTAAACTGTCATTATTTATCTCCTTTATCTTTATTTGTGTAAGAAACGGCATTAATAGAACCAATACCAGCATGATTTTCTTGATAAGGACTATCTGTACTAATATTTAATGCAGTGAACGTTAAGTTGCTTGGTAATAGTCCTCGTAATAAGCTTTGCAATCTTCTTGCAGCATTTGGATCAGTTGTTTCCATAGAAGCGTTGACGTGAAAATTATTTACATCAACATCAAGTTTTGCATTAATATTTAAAGTTTTAATTAATTCTCTGATGTACTTAATCGTTAAAGGTTTAGGCGGTAATAACCTAGCTAATACGTCATAACGCCGAGTTTCTAAATCATAATAAGGATTTCTTGTGATACCAACTAAAGATTCCCAAACTTCAATTCCACGTTTGTCAGCTGTCATTACAAATTGATTCTTTTGCTGATTTTCAAAAATCTTTGTTAAATCATCGATTTCAAATTGTTCAACATTCAAAAGAGTATTCATTTCTAATACATCGCTATAAAAATCAGGTATCAATTCTTTTAATCTAATTGTTTTAGGCATTTACAACAACACTCCCAACCACTGGCAATTCTTGTAACTTATTGTCAAAAGTAAGTTTAATGTCTTTTTCCTGATTATTAATTTTTATCTTTGAAACATTTAAAATTCCTTCGATTTTTAATAATGCTGAAATCAATTGGCTTCGATAAATAATCATTTGATAACTTCTTTCATTTCTCAATTCATTCCATTTAGTTCGTTTCAAACTATCGATGAAATCATTTATCGCTTTAGTTATTTGTGGGTTTAAATCTGACGAGCTCAACCCATCATCCAAATCAATAGACAAGCTAAAATCTAACGTTCTAGCAGTTGGACCATCAACAGTAACCTTATGTCCAATTGGTGCAATTCCATAACCATTTCCTTGATTATCAGTTGGATCGATAACTTCTTGTGTATCTTTAACTAATTTAATACTTGGTATGTTGAAGTTATTATCGACAATTACTAATTTAACCGTTCCGCCACCATTCCAAGTTGGATAAACTTGAACAGCGCCAACGTCTTTCATCGATTTAATAATTTTAATGTAGTCAGATACATTTCCGCCATATTCGGAGAAAACATTTGATTCTAGAATTCGTGTTCGTAATTCATCGTCACTTTCAATATCTCTTGCTGGAACTTCTACCTTGGTTACTTCGCCAAAACCAAATCCATTAATGTTTGAAATTGGAAGAATTTGACCAGTATATTTATTAGCAACTTGACCTACCTCTTCAGACTCAAGAATATATTTACCCGGTAATACTTTTTCAATAACTTGATAATAAATTGGGCTATTTCCAACTGATGAAAAACGAGTTTTCAAATCAATATCAATTGGTTTTCCATTACTGTCAATAAAAGAAGCAGCTACTTTAGCATTAGTAGCTGCTTTTCTTTTCATTCCGCGTTCAATGGCTCGATAGTCTAAAAATTCTCCTACCGCAGTTTGAACGTAACTATTTAAATTCATGTTATAAAAATTAAGAGTAACTTCTGCCATGTTATAGCAGGCAGGTGCTAAAGCATCATAAATAACTGATCCTTCTCGTTTATCAATGTTATCAGGAACACGTTCTAATGCTTTTTGCATAAAATATTCAAAGTCCATTTTTTGTAATTCTTCTAATAACTCATTAGGCGACATCAGATTTAACCTCCTTTTCAATACTTAAATTTCCAAAAATTGTTTTAATATCAGCTTTTACAATTAATGTATTTTTTTCAAAAGTTTCTAGCGATGTAATTTTAACTTCAGTAATTCTCTTATCACTGATAAAAGTTTCTTTTAACATCCGTTCAACTTCCATTTTTGCGTAATCTAATGATTTACCAATTAAATTGTAAATGTCAGTACCATAGTTAGGACTTAACCAAGGAACAGAAAATCTAGCCGTCATTAATGCTTTTTGAATGCATTGACTCATAGCTTCAATCCCATCAACTGTGCTAACAATTCGTCCATTTGATACTTCGTAAGTTTTAGTCGGTAAAACAACTTGTTGCATTTCCTCGTTGTTCATTATGCCCTCCCTAGAACTATAAATCGCTGACCTTTTTGAACTCGGAGCATTCGAACACGATCTCCAACTTGTAATGGTGGAAAAATAACGATATTTCCGCTTGCTGTTCCATTCACGTCTTCTTTATTAGTTCCAACAGGTAAACTAACATTAATCGTTAATCCTTTAGCCTCTGTTGTTAATTCCAAAAATGAACCACTTAATTGAATACTTTGGCTTACCCAAATAGTTAGTGGATTTGTACTCTGTACTTTTCCAAAGACTTCGTCAGAATAATCAGAAGGTTTCCCGCCTGGTGAATTCATTTGCTCGATCAGGTAGTCTCCAGTTTGTTCTGTCATAGTAAAGTAACCTCCATATCCATGGTCCAATCAACGCCAAAATTATGAGTACATGATTTTACTAAAATTCTTTGATTTTGTTTTATTCCTGAATCAAATAAATCAGAAATAGATAAAGATAAACTAGTTCCAGCACGTACCCTAACATCTCCTAATGATTTCAAACTTAACGTCCTAGTTTCTCCATTTTTCTCACGTAGTAAACTATTAGCTTTATCTTGTAACTGAGCTGAATTAACGTCACCACTTACTGTTTCAGCATGTACAAGAGGACCAAAATTATTAATTGATTGTTCATCTTGTGCCGTTTTAATTTCTCGCTCTTTTGTATTTGAGTCTTCATGAATAACTTGAATAATATTACTCATATCTTCAATAGATTTGTCATAACTCCAAGTGGATAAATTAGCACCGTCTCCAATCATCAAATCAGTTTGCATATTCTCCATAGAAACATGCTTTATCTTTCCAAAAGGATCATCAATTAAAAAGAAACGTTGCTGTGTAGAATGCAACGTTTCTTTTATTACGCTATTAATCATATCAAAATAAGTTGCTCCATCAGTTACTTCATCAGCTACTCGATAGCTAGACCTATCATCGATTGAATATTCTAATCTCAAGTCCTTCATAATTCTTTCAAATCTTTCAGCTGAACTAGAAGCCTGCCATACGTAAGTACCAGTACCTTTTAAATATCGAGAGTTAGCATAAGCTGTTATCTCCCACTTTTCATCATTAGTTAATTTTGTTTTAAAAATCCACCCAGTGAAAACTTGATCACCATTCCAAGCAAAAGAAACCTGGTCTCCATTATTTGGAGTAAATGAATTCTTTGATTTAACAAAATTAAATGTTAATTCTGTTGCAGTGGTTAAATCTGTCTTCCAAGTAATATCACTAGCACTGCTTGATACATCTCTTAATGTATTATCAGTCCTACTCCATATTTGAAGTTTACTTATCCTATTACTGAATTTTTCTTTCATTGAATTATAAACCATAAAAACTCCTATGCAGGTCTAACTGAATCAGCCGTAACCCAACCTCTCCAACCTCCATCCATAGTAGTAACGTGATATGGACAAGTTTTTCCAGGTGCAGTAAAGTTGATTTTTCTTTGAGCATTAACTTCGGTTAATCCTGGACCAGTACCATAACTATCACGGTGTAATTGCCCATTTACAATTACAACTGAACCAATACCAACGTTATTTGAAGGTCTTGGCGTCTCAACAACATAAGTTCTTTTAGCTGGAACAGGTGCTTTCTTTAAAACAATTGGGTCGTAATCACGCCATTCTGTCATTGTAATAGAAACATCATATTCATCAGCTGAATCAGATAATTTATAAGAAAAGTCATCAAAAACAAATTGAAAATTAAATCTAGTATTTGTTAAAACAACTCGTACAACTTCATGACGTTCAAACATATCATTTAACAACGATATAAAAGCATTACCACCATTTCTATCTGACCAAGTTATATTTCTAGAGCTCCAATAAGACCTTCTCCTAGATAAATCAATAGGTATTTTAATGTTTAAATCAACACTTCCTAATGTTGAATTATTAGCTAATCTAATTATTTCTCCAACATTAATAACACTATTTTTATCATTTCCTGATGAACGTTTAAATTCAAATTCTGACGGTGCAATCGGAAACTCATATGTTTCATTTTTAAAATTAGTCATGTAAAGACTTATCTTATTTTCCATATAAAATCATCTCCTTATGCATTACTTAAATTAGCGTCTGAACGGTGTTTCAAAAAGTCCTCTAACTTACGAGCAATTGTTTCACCGTCAATATCAGAACCATTAGTAATAACTTGAATAGCACCTTCGTTAACATTAATCACTTTTGAATTACCTGAATTAGAATTGCTTGTATTGCTATTTGGTGAAATTAAACTTCTTGGATCAAATGAGCTTTCAGAAGTACTATTTCCTTCTGTGTTTAACCCAATATTAGTTCCATTAACTTTAGTAATATATCCTAATAAACTTTGCAATGCAGTTATTGCATTAATAAATCCATTAGCTAATACTTCTCCAGGATTTTGAACCTGTCCGAATGCAATGTCAGAAACATTAACATTATTACCAGCATTACTAATTTCATCGGTTGCACTATAAATAGTATCTTTAACATCACTAAAACCATTAATTAATCCATTATTAAAACCGTTCATTACAGCATTACCTGCTGGAATTAATAACTTTTTATCGTAACTAATTGGACCTTTATGTGCTTTAATCCAGCTACCGATACCACTAACGAAGTTCTTTCCTGCTTCCCACGCAGATTTAAGACCTCTAACGAAACCATCAATTATTGCTTTACCAGCGCCAACCAAAATATCTCCCATTCCACTAGCAATTGACGCCATGCCATGAATACCATTAGAAACAGCGTCTTTAGCATTACCCATTGAGTTTGAAACGGTTGAAACAATTTGAGAAAAGATTGATGATACTACTCCAAAGAACATCATTACAGCCATAGAACATGCCATAATTCCCGCAGCAACCAGAAGTAATGCTACTCCTAAGATCATAAAACCAGCTCCAGCAACAATTGCTGCAACTCCAAGTAAAAGTAGAAAAACACTAACAATCATAATAATTGGTACAGCTATCATAAGTGTCATCGTTACAAGAATTAAAGCCGCACTTATCATCATTAAACCAACTGCTGCAAGTAATGAACCCATACCAACAACTAAAAAGCCTGCTCCAAGCATAATAACCGCAATTGCTGCAATCATTCCAAAAACTGCAATCATCATAATTGCAACTGAAACTATCATTAAACCAATTCCAGCTAAAATTGCTCCAACACCAGCAATTATCAATGCAGTTCCTAGTAACAACATTCCAACCGCTGCTATAATTCCACCTACACTAAGAACTATTAATGCAGCACCAATCAAGAAAATTGCAAGTGCAGCCTGCATACCAAATGCAGAAATTATTGGTAACGTCATTGCAAACATTGTTAATCCAACCATTGCAAGCATTATCCCTACTCCTATCAATAGTACCGCTGCTCCTACAAACAATGCCATAACGCCAAAAGCTAACATTCCAACAGCTGCAATATTTAGCATTGGACCGAATAAAGCAAAGATGATAACTAATCCTGCAATTACAGCACCAAATGCTGCCATCGCTATTGCTCCTTGCGTTCCAGTGCTTGCTATTGGATACATAGCTAATGCCATAGCACTAATAGCTACCGCAAATACTGCAATTCCAACAACGCTAGACTGCAATTTTGATCCCATCAAGCCAAGAACTCCTGCCATAATTCCAACTGCTGCTGCAAATCCTAGCATAGCAATTACACCTTCAGCACCAGTAGAAGCCAATGGTTTAATTGCAAATGCTAATAATGCAAGAGAAGAAATAATTAATGCAATTCCACCTGCCTTCATGATTGAATTTAATCCATCTTTAAGACTGACTGTTCCTTTAGCAGCATTTTTAGCACTACTTCCAAGATTTTCAGCAGCCGATGCTGCTCCTTTAGCGCTATTTTTTAATCCTAATAATTTTTTAATTAAAGGAACAAAAAACTTAATCAAAAATGGACTAGTTATAAAAAATGTCATTATAGACCCAAGTAAAATCCATCCTTTCTGATTATCATTCAATGCACTCAAAGTCTTACCTAGCCATCCGCAAAAACTAGATAAAGAAGAAATAGTATCATTAACAGCTTTTCTAAAAGGTGCACAGTTTTCATACGCGTACATAAATGCAGTTCCGATAGCAAACAATACTGAAATTACTGGATGCTTTGCAATTGCTCCAAATATAGATGAAATGCCTGAAATGGATTTTGAAAACGCTAAAGCACCACCAGAAGCTACAAAAAAAGCACCTCCAACTGGTGCAATTGCCATTATTAACTTACCTAAAAAACTTAATAACGGTTGGATAGACTGAATAAAACTAACAACTTTTGGTATTCCAGAAGAAAGCATGTTATTAAAGAAAGTAAAGAAGCCATTGATAGCATCTTTTCCTTTGTCAAGAACTGCTGCTATTCCACCTTGGCCAGCTTTTTTTAATCCGTTATCTAAAGCATCCAATGAACTAGCTAACCCTTTAGTTATTGAGTTTTTCATATTAGTAAATGAAGTACCAATACCTTGACTAGCTGTTCGTGCAGTTTTAGCAAAACCGTTTGCTCCACCATCTAATTCAACAAATTTATCATTAAGTTGATCCATGGTAATTTCTCCAGATTTAAGTTTTGCATATAAATCTTTTTCAGCCGATTTACCTGCTAATCCAAATGCATTAGCTACTTTAGTCAATGCATACGGCATAGTTTCTTGTAAAGTTCTCCATGACTGCATATCAACTGTTCCCGTGGCCAACATTTGACTATATTGTTCAACCCCACGCGAAGCGTCTGCTCCACTTGCTCCTGAAGCAAGAAAGGCGTCATTTAAAGCAGTCGCAGTTTTAGCACCAGCAGTTGCATTTTTTTGAAGAATAGCAAAGCTCTGAGCGCTCTTAGTTAAGTCTTGAAGTGATGTTGGTAATCCATCAACCCCTGTTTTCATAATTCCAATTGCTTTTGTTGCATCTTTTGTTGAGTATCCCATTTGCTTCATAACTCTTGGATATGAATTTAAAGTATCAAACCTAGCTACTGCATCTCCAACTGATCCACTAATAACTCCCATACTTTTTGAAATACCCGTAGAAACCAAACTAGCTCCTAATACATTTTTAAAAATGCTACCTGTATGTTCTGCTTTGTTTCCCATATTGCTAATAGAATTACCAGCATTATTAGCAGCTGGTGGTGTTGCATTCATTTTTTGATTAGCTTCATCTACACTAGATGAAAAATTTTTTATTTTTGACGTATCAACAGAAGGAGCTTGAATTTTACCAGTCATCATTGGTTTAGCAACATCAGCTCTAATTTCTGCCATTTGACTTGTAACTTTAGAAGTATCAATACTAGGTGCTTTTACTTTTGGAGAACTAACGGAACCGTTCATTGTTGATTTTAATTTGTCAAAAGTGCTAACTGTTCTTTGAACATTACTGTTAATTTTATTCAAAACGCTAGACATGTTGTCATATAGCATTAATGTTCCTTTTAATGTAGCCATGTTTATCCTCCTTTCATACTTTATTAATATGTATGCCAGGATAGACCTGGACTTTTTTGCTAATGACGGTGACTCTTACTTTTAGCATCTCGCTCAGCCTTATCCTGTGCTTTCTTCTCTTCCTCTTGTTGAATTTGTATCATCGCAATAACTGTAATTCTTTCACGATGACCTAAATTCGCCCATTTGCTGGGAGTCCAACCGAATTCATGCATTGCATACATACAATAAAGAAAGTCACCACTGTCATTAGCTTTTATTAGTTTTTTACTTCTTCAATTTCGTTTTCTTCAGCGTCAAACCCTTCAATTTCTTGAATTTTTTCGATAAGCGCACTGTATTCACCAGCAGTTAACATAGCACGAACAGTTCCTGCTGCGTTACCAACTGTGCCATAGTATTCTTGAATTTCGTTGTCGTTCAAGTTAGGTTCAACAATTGTATTTTCAATTAGTAAATTAACGAACTTACGGTTATCAGTTTCTTGAGTAAATTGACCACGTTTTTTGTGAGTAACAGTAGCCCCACGTTGAAGCTTGTCTAATTCAGTACCAGTAATTGTTCTGATTTTAAATTCAGGTAACTTGTCAGAAGCTTTAAAAGTTACCTCCTTGTTTAAATCTTCTTTGTTTAAGAGCCATGATTTTACATCTGCCATAATTATTTACCTCTTTCTTTTAGTTAAATTGTTGTAAGATTTTGAAATCATCAAATGTGAAATCAGTATCCATTTCTAAAATACCGTCATCTGATTTAAGCGAAGCCAACATTGAGTCATTTAAAATAACATTCATTAGTTGAACTACTTGTTTACCAGTGTTACTTGAAGGATCTTCAACAGTTAGTGTCATTGAAATATCAGGATAAGCACCTGTTTCAGCGAAGTTAGCTGCGATTTCAGCAAATCTTGAAGTAATGTGATACATAGTTAGTGAACCAGTACCCTCAAGTGAAGTAAGTTTATGCCCCGTCATTCGACGTCCAAGAACTTTAACTTCTTCAGTATTTCCTTCTAATTTAGCTTCGATTTCTTCAATTTCAGCAAGATTATAATTATTACCATCAATGGTTACAGTAACTCGTCCAGAATTACTTGTAATAGTATCTCCAGGTTTAGTAAAAGCCATAATTTATCCTCCTATCGTGATGTGATTGTCATGTACATTTTTTCCAATGAGTCAGTAGTTGTAACTGCTACATCAACAGAAACAGAGTCCTTGTTTTCTGTCGCATTAACAACAACATCATCAGGCTTAAATGATTGAATAGCATTCATATTTTGAAGAGTTGTTAAATAATTAACTAAGACTGATTTAAATAAATCACGTCCATCTGCATTATTAGTAACTTTTCCGATGAATGAATCTTCCCAAGTAATGCGAACAGTATTAGCAATTGCGTCAAGAACTCGTAAAGATCTATTTTTAGCAAAATCATGACCTTTTCCATCACTAAATGTGTGTAATGAGTTGATATCTTGCAATACTTTTACCGTTCCACGAGAAGCAGTAAAGATTAATTTACCTTGTGAGATAGCGTCAACTGAATCATCATCATTTAATCTAGGAGATACATCTTTAGCTCCATTAATTTGACGATAAGTCAATGATTCATTTGGTAAAGCTGCTGCTGAAGCACCAGCTACAAATCCAGCTGATTGTGATTGAGTTAATTCTGTTCCGTTAGACATGACGATAGAATTACCAACAACAATAACTCCTTCATAATCTGACTTAGTGTTTGCTTTATCAGGAACAACTGCTTGAACTTTCTTGCCTTGCTCATCACGCAATCTTTCTGCCGCAGAAACAAATACTGCATGAAGTGGAGAATTATCAGCAGAATCAGCAGCAACAATTGTATTGAAATCAGAAGTTTCAATTGCGTTTGAAATATCTTCAACCAAACTAAGACTCTTAGTGTTATCTCCTCCACTAAGTTTTACGGAAACTGGATTAGTTAGTTTAGCTAAAGCAGAAACTCCGTCATCACTTTGTGCTGAACCTTTAATAGCAAATTCAACAAATGAATTAGCTTGGTAATCTGATACTTTTGAAATACGTTGTTTATCAACTAATTTAGTTCCTAACAACGTTTCAACAGTGAAGTTAGTAGCATTGTTTGAATCAGGACTAACAGTAACCGTAATATCGTTACCGCGTTTTCCGTTGTATTTTGCTGAAATATCAAACGGTAAATTATCAGAAATACCAGTAGCTTTAGTACCTGAGTTAGCATTGAATACTAAAGCTTTTTTAGCATTTCCTAATACCATTCGAAGTCCAGTAATTTTAGGAGAGTCTAAATCAACTCCCAATTTGCTTAAAATATCGCTACCAGCAGTGATATTAACAAGTCCGTTTTCTCCCCAACCTAGATCAGTTAAAGCAGTAAAAACAACTCCACGTTCTCCAGTATTCGTAGAAGCCGTATCTTGTGTTGTTCTAACGTTAACCCATGCTCCTGGTAACATTTTGTTTTGAGAATTATAAGTTCCACCTGCCATATTTAAAACATCCTTTCTACCAAAGAATTAACTTCAGCATTTGCTTTTTCGATTGTGTATTGAACGTTATCTTTTAACGCAACTTTAAATAGGTCACGCATATATCCTGGATAACTGCTCGTATTTACAAACTGATCCTTAGTGAATGTAATTTCAGTTTTTTCAGATACTTTAGGTGTATCTTTTTTGACTGGAACTAAATCACTAGAAGTTGATGAAATATCAACTTTTTTTGGATTACTTGAACTTTTATCCATAATGACCTCCAATCATTAATTTCCTTGTCTATATCGTGAATTAACAGAAAAACTGATATGCAAGTCTTCATTTTGAATTTCGACACTTAAATCATTAACTTTATGTCTTTTAATTCCGTCTTTATCAACTATCCATTCAAGATTAGACAACATAAATTCACTCATTTTATCTAATTCAGATTGAACATTCATTGACTTAGTATCAACGAGATAAACAACGTCAAAATTGTATTTTCGCATTTGTTCATCTGACAATTTAACTTGAGTTTGAGTTGCTAATGGTTGTACAAAAAAAGACGGAAATTTAATTTTTCCGTCCAACTTATGTGATCTAATTACTGGTATCTCAGGTTTTATATTGGATAATGTATATCCAACCAATTCTGTCATTGTCATCATTCAAGACCCGTGCCTTTCATAAATTTGTTAAAGTTCTTTTCTAAAATCTTTTCAAAGACTTTATCAACATCATTTAAGGTATTGGTCAACATAAAAACACCTGGATAATAACCACCATTTCTTAACCTATGTCCATATTCAAGATATGGTGCATAGTGAAGATTATTAGAAATATCAACACTAGCAAAACTCCCACTATATCTAACGCCACTGCTAGACCAATTACGCCTTAAAGCTCCAGTATCAACTGGTGTGCGTTCCTTAACTCCACTCATGACAAGAGCGACAGCTTCATTCAATGAATTCATCACCATCTGTTTCGTAGCAACTCCATTAACAAAGTTATTAAAATTACTAGCCATATTTTCAAAATCTGAATTTTCAAATGATCCTAAACTTGTCACTATTTTCTCTCCATATAATTTACAGCAATTTCTTGATGTGTCTTATAAGATGTATAGCCACTAGAAGCGTCTTTATAAGTTGTAACATTGCCATTGACATCCGTAACTTCGAATATTGATCCAGCTGGTAATTTTACATCATTATCTAAAAAGATAGTTGCATCATAGTTATCAGAACCATACATATTACCTTTCAATGGACTAAGCTGACGTTTTGATACCTTAACATTGATATCACTAAGTAGTGGAACTGGTGTATTTTCATCATCAGAAAATGGGCTGTCGCTACTTTTATTTTCAATTACATAAATAGTTGCCTTATCACGGTAAAGTGTTCTAAGAACTTTTTTAGTATTGTTAAAAGCATTGTCGTAATTACTTACCATTCTACCCTCCGATAATTGTTAAGAACGTTTTGTAATGAACTACTGATTAAATTAGACTCGCTAATCAATTCAGTTTTTTTAGCGTTAACAGCAAAACTAACAGTTGTGTCTCCTTCAGAAATTTGTGACACAGGATCATTAGATTCATTTTCAAATACATCATTATCTTTAAGCCATGCAAATAGACACATAACGATTGTCGGCTCTAATTTATCAGGTAAATCAGTAATATCAATGTTGACGTATGAACTAATTTCGTTAAGTAATTTGTCGATGATCATTGTTAATAATGCATCATCTTCAATGTTTGGAAATAATTTCTTAACATCATTTTTAATATTGTCATTATTAACTTTTACCATGGACACCACCTATTTAGTTGCGGTAGGTTTAGTTAAACTAACTCGAATACCATCTAATTTATTCTTGCGAACAAAAATATCATGATATAAACGGTTTTGATATAAGTATCCGTCACCTTCAGTGTGTTGACCTGGTTCAAACAAGTAAACAGCATTTTCTTTAACTAATTGAATAATTGCTGGATTAGCAACAACTAAGAAATTAATTTTTACTGCATCAGAAGTTGCTTTAAATCCATCTGAGAAATCATAATCGCTCATAAAACGGTCTTCATCCCAAACTTCTACTAATTGAACTCCGTCAATTGAAGTTACACGAGATTCTAATGCTGTCATGCCAATATTTTGGTTAGTAATTGAACGAGTAAATTCAGTTGATTGTTCTAATGCATCCATAGTTTCACTTGAAACAAATACAACGATATTTTGTGGACCATATTTACGAACTGGTAAAATAGCATCCTTGATTTTTGAATAAACGTTTGCTTTTGTAATTGAGTCAGAGTTTGATTGGTTTGCTTCAACTGCTTTTTTAGCTAACTTAGAGAAACGGTATGCATCGATTTCTGGTTGGACATGTTCTTCAATAAATACCTTTGAAATATTAGCAGCTGCTAAATCTTGGTTAGTTTCATCAACATCTTGTTTGTCAACAAAGAATTCAACATCACGGTCTTGCCCCATTGTGTATACTTCTTTTGCGTTTTCAACAGAACCTGAGTTGTAACCTTTACCACGACTATGTGCTTTTAATCCTGATGTTGAGATAGTAGTTAAAGTAAATGATTTACCACCGTTAACTAATTCAACATCAGCATTACCACCTAATGCGGAAGTAAGAAGTCCTTGTGTGATTTTTTGATCTAAAGCGCCATTATCTTTTGTAACATAATTAATTGCTACCATTTATAAATTCCTCCTATTTTGACTTAACGATACCCAAGGCGTCAGCAAACGAATTTTTTACATTTGGTTCCCCGTCCTGTGGGTTATAGTGTTGTTGTTCATTTCCTTCAAATAAATAAGGTTTATCTTTGGCTAATTGGTCAATTTGATTCTGCAGTCCATCAACTTTTCCATTTTCGCCAAGTTTAATTGAATCTAAATCAATTAATTTTTTGATGACTTCGGTATCACGAGCCTTGGTTTGTCCTAATTGAGCGTCAATAGCACCATTAAGTTTTGTTTTGGCTAAATTAGACTCCCACTTTTGTTTATCAGCGTCATATTTAGTCTTCATCTCTGTTAATTGACTAGATAACTCTTCATTATCTTTTGAATTCTTTTGTAACTTCTTTAAATCCTTATCACGTTCTCCTAATTGAGTATTCAATTGGTCACGTTCAGTTGTTAAATCAGTTACTTTAGCATTCAAATTATCAATTTCTTGATGATGTGATTTCATGACATTATCAACTTGTTCATCGTTGAGACCTAATGATCGTAAGTCTTCTCTTTTCATAATTAAACTCCTTCTCGACAATTTAACGTCAGTCGGCGACGAATTGAAGGTATAAAAAATAAGCCTTTTAACGCCATGCTAAGGGCGAATATTCGCAAAATAAAAACACCTAACAAATTGTTGTCGATGTTTTTTAAAAAAATTCAATAAGTTTATCTGCAATATCATTCAAATAATTTGCATCTTCTATGTTATCCAAAACATGTTCAGTCGTTAAATCTTTAGCTTTGTCCTGAATATCAAACCATTCATCTTCAGTAAGAACTTTATCCTTACCTGGTAAATTAATAAACTTACTCAAGTATTTAATTTCTTTTTCATTTAAAACTTCACTTATCATTTTTCAACTTCCTAACTCTATTACTGCTAGTTGGAAAAGTAGTTACAATTGTACCAGTTTCAGGATTAACAACTGCTGTACCAAATTCCCCAATGTATTCTTTAGAAGGTCTTCCAGATTTATCGATACCTTTATCTCTAATTCTTAATGGATTTTCAATAGCATCAATAATATGAGTAGCATTTCTATTTCTTTCAAGCATACGGTCAAAAGCATGCTCAGAAACTCTATTAATTTTAATTTCATCTCTGGTAGTTTTACCTAAAATTTTATTACCTTCTGATTTACGTACCCAACTTATCCAATCATTATAACTCATTGAATTAATTTCTTGAGATTTATTTGTAAAAATATTTTTAGACCAACGTTTTTTATTAATTAAACTATCAATATCTTTAATGTATGGTGCTGTAGTACAACGGCAATGTGGATGAATTAATGGATAGTTAATACCTCGTTCAATATCTTTCACATTAAAAATCTTATGATCAAGTTCTCCACAAATGACACAAGTTCGTGATTCCAAAGTCGCTAAATAACGATATTGTTCTAATTTATTTTCTTTGTAAGAACTCTGAGTTGCCGTTTCATCAACGTGTCCCATTTCAGTAACAATCAATCGATGAAGTTCATAATCTTTCATGTTCTTAAATACTTGGCGAGCTTCATTAACCATTTGTTTTGAATCATAGCCTAATGAAGCACCCTTAAATAAAGATTTCTCAAGATATGAAGGCAAAGTATTAACCATATTACCCCAAAGTCGTTTGCTAAAGTTTGATCCTTGCCAGTTTTGATTAATAACACTTTTAAGAATTCGCTCATCTAGTTTTTGGAAATCACTTGAATACGTTCCTAAACCGTTTTGTATCATATGTGTTGTTTTGTAATAAGTATCAGAATATGAATTCATAAGCGTGTCAGCAAATTCATCTGTCTCATTACTAGTATAGGTAGCTAGCATGTCAGTAATTTGTTGTTTTAATGCGTCCAATCTACTAATACGAGATTTAGCATATTCACCAGTCATATAAGCTTCATATAAGTATTTATACTCTGGATCGTCAGACATGTCTTCCCACTTATTTAATGTCTCTTTCCAAGTGTGGAAATCATCTTTACTCAAAGTATCTTGTGCTTGTTCAAGCGACAAACCATGAGCCTTTGCATATTTATGAACAAATTTATCAATTAATGATTCTATTTCTGCTTGAACTGGTTCAAATCTATTTTTAAGTTGCTCTTCATATCTTTTAGCATTTTTAACTTGATTAGCCTTAATTTGTAAAGCTCGTTCTTCCCAATAATCAGCCATAAAAACACCTATTAGTCATGTTTATCTAATTCATCATCATTTGCGTAGGGATCACTTCCCGCTTTTTCTTCCTGTCTGAGTTCAATTTCTTCTTCCCAGTTAGAAACAATTGGGCTGTTCTTAGCAATCGCTTCAGCAGATGAAACATTAGCAAGATTAGAGATAACCTGTGCTTGCTCTAGCTCATTTGAAATCAACGAACGTTTCCATGTTTGAGAAATAGCAATATTATCCTTCTCATTCAAATAACGTAATATAAAACGAATTAAGCGATTAATACTTGGTCGATATTCAGACTCGAGCTTAGCAGCTTTCATTTCTAATGCACTATACATCATCTTAATTGCAACACCTGAAACAGCAGTACCAAGTGTAATCTTATTCAAGTCAAGACCTTGACCAAACATGTAAATTTGGTCATTTAACTTAGCTAACAATTTATCTCGAGCTTCAACTGGTATTTCAACGGATACTGTTTCTAATCCACTGTTACCTTCATCACTTTGAAACTTAACACTCTTATATTTACGGATGTTTTCCATAAATTCGTTTAAATCAGCACCACCATAATTTTTAAGAACCAATAATACTTGCTGGACATCTCGAACGTCATTAATAAAACCATTTAAAACAATGTCATAAGCATCAATTTGTCCCTTATATTGAATTAAATCGCCAGTTTCATCCGCATTATTAGAGAAACGAATAAAGGGAACGTCGCCCATGTTATGAGTTAAGACATTCCCTTTTCCTATTTCGATATCAGCATTGACGTCCATTGTTGTAATGATGTTATTGGCTTGCAAATCAGAATAGTCATCTCCGTCTTTACGCTTGAAGAAAGTAGCTTCTGTATCGGTCCAATATTCATCATAGATATAAACGTTACCGTCAGTTTCATCCAACTTTTTATAAGTTCTTCTAACAGCTAACAGTTTCTTTTCCATAGAGTCAGAGTAAATTGGAATGATTTGATCAGGTTCGACAATGCCATATCTAAACTCATTGTTATCGTCTACCCAAACATGTAACCAAGAAACTCCCGCTAGTGATGACTCAACCATTAATTTTTGGACGGTTGATTGGTACTTATCTCCTAAGACATTCTTAATCTTAGAATTGATTGCATCATCTTCAACATCAATAGTTGGTGGTATTGCACCACAATATGAAGCTTTTTGGTCAACTAACAATTGGTGGAAGTTAGAACTAATCCGACTATCCGCATTTCTTAATGGAGTTAACTTATCTTGCTTTAATCCATCCGCCTTACTATCTCCATCATTATTTTCAGTTATATCGTTTTGATTTCTGTAATACTTCTTTGAGATTTCGTATTTATCATTAACATTTGATAATTGGTCATCTAATTTCTTGAATACTTTCATAGCAACGTTAAGTTCCATAACTACTTCCTTCCTACCAAGCAACAAAGCCTGATTTGTTTTCTAGAATTGTATAAACGAAATATCTCATTGCATCTTCAGCATGGTCATGTTCTTTTACCGGTTTGTCTTCTCCACGATCTGCTGCTTTAGTGTCCCAAATGTAAGCATTCATTTCTTTAAATAAGTTCTTACACTTGGAACTAAATTTAATCTTGCCAGTATCCATAGCACTCATGGTTGCTCTAATACCATTAACTACATCATTCTTAGCTCGTTTAACAAAATAACCATTACGAGTTAATTCCTTTTTAAATGAAGCAGCAGCTGGATCAAGAATAATCTGAACCGATTTACTCATATGATTTCTTTCATAAAAGTCATCTAAATCTTCTCGTAACTCGCTATCAGTCTTATCGTGCTTGCTCTCTCGTCCAGAGTAGTAATATTCATCAGTGCAATACCAAACATCTTTATATAAGCTCCAACGCAAGAACACTGTTGCATTTTGAGTACCGTAATCAGCTGACACCCAGTTCTTTTCAAATCTAGTGTCATCAGGCAAATCAATTACCATTGATTTCTTATCAAACAAAGCATAGATAACACCTTCTGATACAACCCACTGACCACGAATGTATCGCTGATAAAAAACTCCTGAATAAGCACGTTCGTAACGATCGATAACTTTCTTTGATAGTGATGGATTGTCTTTCATCAAGAAATGAATTCGGATAGCGTTCTTTTCTTTTAATTGGTCTATCCAATTTTGTTTAAACCAATGATAAGGTCCTTCAGGGTTTCCGTTAAACCATGTCTTTCCTTTATAAACTGATACACGAGAAGTACATTGGTTTACAAAACTTTCCGGCATTAAAACAACTTCATCAAAAAAGAAGCCTGCAGCAGTTAGCCCTTGAACCAATTGATACGACTTCTCATCTTTTCCACCGAATAAGTAAAAGTAATTGGTTATTCCGTTTCTTGTTATTTCAATGTAATTGTCTGTTCGTCTATCTCGAACCATAAAACCTTCTGATTGCAACATGGTAGTTAATGGAGTAATCACGTTACGTCTTAGCGAACCAATCGTCTTGCCAGCCATACCAAAGTTCATTTCAGAAAAGTTACTCATAGCCCAAATTACATAGCTAAGACTCATCACAACAGTCTTACCAGCACGAACTGAACCGTCAGCAATTATTGTATCTTTATCATGATACGGGCTTTCGGGCGTCCACCAAGTCATAACTTGGAGTTGTTTTTTTGAAAATGGAACAAACTTGAATTTAGTTTTAAGTTTCAACTTCGTCACCATTTCCAAACACTCCCTTTCCACTCTTATTTATCGCATTTAACAAACTATCTTTATTATCAGTTTCATCATTTCCGATACCAGCTTCAGCAATATATTTATAAAGTCTATCTTTAGCTTTTTCAGGGTCTTTCAGTACAACTCTTAGCCCGTCTTTACCTTTATAGACTTCTTTAATCAGTTTTGTGTCGACGTTACCCTTATCCGTTAAGAATATATCTGTAATATGTCTATTAATAGGTTTTCCGTTATTATCAACAATTTGCAAACCATCATCATCAGTTAAATCAATCTGACTGGTTGACCAATTTACATAATCGCCAATATCAGCATTAGCCTGTTGAATATCTGATTTTAAAAGATCGACTAAATCAATCATCAATTCTTCGGTAGTATCTTTTTTAAGTTGTTTAATAAAAGATTTAATCCTAACATTACCTAACAAACGTGGACCACTAACTAATGCTGATTCATGTGTTACTCCATAAGCTTTTATATAAGATTGAGTAGCATTAAAACTACGCAAATAGTGGATACAGAACAGTTTTTGTTTTTCTGTCAACTCATCATTTTCAATGATTTTTTCTGTTGCAACATGTTGCGTTTTTGTTGCACTTTTTTGTTGCGTTTCATTAGATATGTTGCATTTTGTTTTTGATTGTTGTTTAGACCATTTATATCTAGATTTCCAAGTCCGAACTGTTGCAGAACTAACACCATATTTATCAGCTATCTCTTGGTATGATTTACCGAGTAAATAGTCATTCTTTGCGTCATCTCTTTTTGACATTTACATTCACCTACACCTCCGTTATTTGTTATTTTTATGTATAAAAAAAGACTACCGTGTAATCACTAATCAGACGTTAATCTGAAACACGATAGTCTTTTGAGCCTAATAACGAGTGACGGATTCGAACCGTCCATTGTCCATTCTCGTTGCCATAGAAACGACTGTTGCCAGTTTCATTCTTAGATAACTTAACAAAATTTATAGATTTCTCTACAATACCATCATTGCACATAAGTATATTTTTAACTTCCTGTCTTTCATCAAAAACTTCCTGCAATTCATCATAAACTTCCTATTTTTTGTACTCTACAATATCTAACTCGTGAACTTGCATTGCCACAGCAAAATCTAATAATGCTTTACGTTTTATATGTTGGTAGCGTGACATGCTATATTCAATATCGAATGAAACTTCGAGGTCTTTTTTATGCTCTAGATAAACCGCATTTAAAATATATCCTTCAAAACTTGGCAATGCTTTAATCGCCTTTAGAACATGCTTAACATCATCTTGTCGTTGCAGCATTAATACATTCTTCTCTTCATTTGAATTGCCAATCATACTTCCTGTTGGCATATCAGAAATGGTTGGTGACTTAATACTCATTGAAGTTAGATTGGCTTGTATCTGCATTTTAGGAAGTTGCTTAGTAAGAAAGTTTCGTGCTTTTCGGATGGTTTTATCCGTGTCGATATCTTTGATTAGCTCCATTAAATGACCTCCATCAACTGGTATAATATAGTTATTATCTGCTATATTGACTGCCTATTTTGGCGGTCATTTTTTTAGTTAATTATTTAATTTATCCGCTTCCGCTTTGTATTGCTCAATCATCATTTCATTTAACATCATTGCTAAAGACTTATCCGTTAGCTCAATGAAATTGTCTTTATCTTGCTTATCCACATTCATAAAATGCTTATCGTTTTCAGATTTAACTTGTACATAAACGTCAGGTGGCAATATAATTTGGTGGACTTTTTTGTGTTTATTTTTGAATTCATGTTCACTTAGCATTACTTAATTTCCTCATAAGTTTTATTGAAATCATCAGCGCTAATCGCATAACGCTCATCATTAATGTCAGTTACAATATAGTCTCCAATTTTAATAATCATATTATTAGCATAGGTAGCATCTAAAAAATAACAAAAATCTTCATTGCCGAAGTCTGGAATAAAATCAATGCTGTACTTTTTAATCATTTCTTCCGAACCGTCAAATTGCTCAGCTTTGATAGTAGTTTTCTTGCGATATTCTTTAAGCATTTAATTTTCTCCCACACTTCGGACAATAATTAATTTCAATTTCATCACGTTCACCGTTGTCTATTCTTAAAAGCCATTTATCAGTCTTTTCATATCTACCAGCTACGGAGTATTGAAGTTCAACGTCTGTTGTCCAGATATCATCAGTATTCATTGGATAACAACCGTTTTTATAAACGGCTTTGTCAGGTGCATAATGGCAATATTTACAATTCTCTTGCTCTTTATCCATGAATATCTGCCTCCTTAATAAAAGTTCCATTGTTATTTTTACTAGTTCTATCTTTAATCACGTCGTATGCTTCGTTAATTAAATTTTCAATATTCCAGTCATGTTGGTCTACCATAAGAATCAGGTATATTAGTTTCTTGAAACATCTCCCCAATTTTTGACACATCTTTTTTAATGAGATTTTCGATATCTCTCCTGCTTCTTCCATTACTTTAATTACTTGTTTGTCGGTTATTTTATTTAAGTCGTGCTTATCTGCCCATTTTCGGATGTTGTCAAAAGTGTTAGTCATCTTCTTAAACCTCCACAGCGAATTGCTTTAACGGTGCTAATTGTGGGTTATTTTCAATTTCATCCATTATAAATTTGGTGGAATTGCACACCTTGTTTTCCATACCCCAATATCCAATTTCATCTATATCTAGATAATTTTCCGCTCCATCTCTATCAATCATGATTTCATGAATAAGCTTATTAGCTTCTTTAATCTTGTTATAGTTACCGATCTCATTAGGATTACTAATTACAAAATATGTTCCATCAATTAATATTCCTTTTGATTTATCACTAGCTCTACTAGCAACGCTAGATTTAGGAAATACTTTTCCAACTATAAATTTGTCACTCATTTTTCTTTTACCACGTTGTAATTCTCTAAGATGGTTGTTGTGGTAGGATTTACCTTCACCAAAGAATTGATAACAGCAAATACTACAAAAATTACCGTCTACAACAATCCCTTTACATCTTGGACATTTTCGTTTCTTTGGTTTATTTGACATGTTAAAACTCGCTTTCATTAAACATATTTTGGAATACTACATCCTTCATACTGTGAACGTTTGTGTTCTTTAGTTGCTTCTTTTTTAATTTCATCTTTTAAAATTGCATATCCAGCAGTTGATTGATTGTTGAAATATGCGGTCCGTGTTTTTTGAGTTGATTTACCGAAGTAATCAAAACTAAAACCATAAGATGTATTTTTAAAATTAGTTACGTCGTTAAATTGATATGTGCTTCCGTTTGCCGTAAATACTATTAATTCCATTTTTAAAACTCGCTTTCTTCAAATGTTTTCGTTCTGTAGTTGTACTTTGCAACTGTTACTGGTATTCCGTACTTGTATTCAAATAACGTCATCCGCAAACTAGCGTCAGCTGTTACTTTAGTTGGCTTAACGTCGATAACTTTGGTCATATTTCCATCGTTGTCATACAAAACAAAATCAGGGCTATAAACTCGATGACGTTTATTCTTTTTGCCAACTTTAAATTTAGGAATAATCTCAAAACTTTCATGTACCGTAAAATGCTTTCTAAGCAATATAACGTGATTCTGGTAATACAATGCTTCGGCTTTACTATCGAACTTAATTCCGTCGATTTCTTGCCGTTTAGCATGATATTTATTACTTTTGCTTTTCAATCTCAATATGTCCCCATGACATATTGCATTTATTTTCCTTGATTCCATTTCTAATTTTGTATTCCTGAGTTCCGTCAATGTTTTTAAAGTATCTTTGAACTCTTTTAGCAAATACTTTAAAGCTTGCAGCAGTAAATAATAAGTTGTCATCGTTATCGTAAGCACGATAAATAGTTGATGTTAGATACACTCTTGGTTCTCTCTTTTCACGTCGTAAAATATAAATCGCTTGTTTCCAACGTTCATCAGATTCAGGAATGTTCTCAACTGATTTTTTATGTTGTCCTAAACTATATTCATCTTCTAGTTCATGAATTAACTGAATAGCTTCTTTTTTAGTTTTGATTTTCATTTCAGTTCCCCGCTAAATTTCTTGCCACTACTTCAAATTGGCGTTTGTACAAACTTCTCTCTTTACATAGCTGGCAACGTTCAAATTCAATAACTCCAGTACTAATAACTTTAGCTACTGAACCTTTTCCATTACATTCTGGACAATTTTTAAATGTCATTAATACAAGTCCTTCCTTTGATCTTTCATGTCATCTGTAAAGACAACAACGTTATTCTTAATACCTTTATTGATACGTGACACAATCTTTGGGTTGTAAACTTCTTTGAGTTCAGCACCACTTAAATTTGTCGTAATAATCGTTCTGTTTCTTCGATTAAGAATGTTAAACAAAAAACGTTGGTTCCATTCGCTAGACTCATTGTTCATAGCTTTAAAACTCGCTTCACTTCCTAAGTCATCTAAGACAACTAAGTCAGCTTCACCAATATTGTCTAACATAGTTCCTTCTTGCCACATTGTTGATGGTGTTTTGAAATTACTTTTAATCTTGCTTAGCAGCTCATTAAAATCAATAAACAAACATGCTTGTTTTTGTTCAGAATTTTCATTGACATATTTAAGTAACGAATAGGCTAGATGCGTTTTACCAGTACCAGCCTTTCCAACTAAAATTGCATTACCTTTGTAATCTTTATTAAGGTATCGATTAGCAATCTGTTTAGCTTTCAAAAAGTTTTCATTTTGTTTAGCATTAGTAACATTAAAATTATCAAATGACATTTCTCTAATATCTGGATCGGTAATGACCGAGTCATTAAATAATCTTTGATAAGTTTTTCTACTTTCAAGATGTTCAAACGCTAGCTGGTCTTTATTTTTTATTTGTTCAGCAACACATTTAGGACAAATTGGTTCTGCATGTCCAGGTATAGTTCCCTTTATAAGTTTTGTATCTGTATGAATTGAACAAATTTCATTTAAAACTTTTGGTTTAGGAAGACTAGTAGCCAAGTTCTTCATCAATTTCACCACGCTTGTTATTAGATTTTTGATTATTATTTTGATAACCGTTTTTTTGTTTGTTTTTTAGTACATATTCTCTAGCTTGATCAACGGATTTAATATTTTTTTGAAACCAATCATTAAGCGTAGCTTTAACGTAGTTAAATGAAGTTGCATTAATATCAGCTGCCATATCAACTGCATAATTAATAACATCTAACGGCAAATCTTGAGACCATACTTGTAAATCTTCAATATTTTTGCCATTTAACATTGGTAAATTACTTTTTTGAACATTAGAAATGACATCTTGCAATGTAATTTCTGTTTGCTTTCTTCTTTCTCTTCTATCAACTGATTTATTAAGTAATCTATTATCCTGCTCTAATTGGGGCATACCTATGCCCTGTTTGGAGTAGACCCTATGCTCTAATTGGGGCATACCCCCTAAATTTAAAGAAATATATCTTTTATCTACTTCTTTAGTTCCGTCTTTGTAAGTCAATTCAACATTTACAAAGCCTAATCTAGCCAACTTTGTAATAGATTTAGAAACCGTTTTAGGTTGCATTCCAATATCACTACCAATTCTTGCATTACTCATGAAACATTTATGAGTAACATTCAACATGGTATAAATGACACCATAAATACATTTATCTGTTGAATTTAATTCTTTTGAACTCATTACATCAATCGGTATTTGTGCAAAATATTTAGGCGAAGTATCGTTCATTATTTACTCCTTAAAATGGAAGTTCCTCCTCACTGACATCGATTTGGTCGCCACCACTAAATGGACTAGATTGATTATTTTGGTAGCCAGTTCTATTAGATGAGTCGGCTCTGGTATCTAGTAAGGTGAAGTTTTCAACTACTACTTCCGTAACAAAGACACGCTGTCCTTGCTTGTTTTCATAGTTTCTAGTTTGCAAACGTCCTTCAACTCCGATTAGTGATCCCTTGCCAACGAAATTAGCTAAATTTTCAGCTGATTTACGCCAGATAACGCAATTAACGAAATCTGCTTCACGGTCACCATTTGCGTTCTTAAAACGTCTATCAACAGCCAATGTAAATGTTCCGTTTGTATCACCTTTTTGCGTATATCTTAATTCCACATCTCTTGTTAGTCGTCCTGTTAAAACTGTTGTGTTAATCATTATTTACCTGCTTTCTTTTCATCAATTTTGGCTTTGATACATTTACCAACTTTTGTTAGCTCGTCAATGTTAGTTGTTCCTTGTTTTACGTTTTCTAATTCATAAGCAAACTTAATCGTTGTTCCTGCTTCACTACCTGTTAGCTCGATTGACGGCTTCGTTGACATAACTTTCTAATTCGTCAATGCCTTTCATTTCAATTTGAGCAGGTGTGAAATTAATTGATGCTTTATCGTTGATTTCGATTACTTGATTATCCATTTAACTACTCCATTTCTTGATTTAATTTGTTTTTAAAAGTAGAATGAAATTGTTGGAAAAATATTTCATTCGTATATTCATGACCTTTTAAGTTGCAGCTTAAAGGGTCTTTTTTGTTAGTCTTTAAAGGTGAAAAAATCATGTTCTTCAAAATCGTCTTCGTCATAGTCTTCGTCATCTGTAAAAAAGTCCTTTCTATTGATAAATACATATTGTCCGATTGCTCCAGCTACAATTCCTAAAAATAATGAGAAAAATAAGTCTGGATGTGTAAATATTGCTAACATTATCTAATCTCCTTTCTTGTTTTTGTGTGCTTTTCTATCCATTCATCAACTGCCTTGCGAGGGTACATATCATTTTTGCTTCCAGTGTTCAGAACTGGGAAATCATCGTGGTTTAAATAGTAACTATCTATTGTATTGTTAGATTGACCTAAATATTCAGTTAATTGTTTCTTATTCATTAATGCTCTGTCTTTACTCACTTCATCAATGATTTTATTAGCAATATTAGTAATTGCCTCTCTAATTACATCATCAAAACTCATAAATTAACTCCTTTCTATTAGACAAACAACGAACCGATTAATCCTACGATTGCTGAACAAAACATTAAATATAAAAGATATCTAATTGGATGTTTCTTTTGATCAATAACGTTGTAAAATTTGTTAAATGTTTTCCGAATTTCCTCTTTCAATTTCGTTCCTCCTTTTTAATTCAATTGCCATTTTGTGGAGATTTTTCTCAATTTCCCACAAGCAATCTAATAGTGATTTAAAATACTTAATCATTTAAATGCTCCTTGATAGCCTTAAAACCCGCTTCTGTGTATAACCATTGAGGCACTTCTTTATGAGAACTCTTTGATTTACTATTTGCCCAACGCCCATATTTATTTTGTTGACCTTTTTCTGCTTTTAGTCCTAATTCGTTGCACATTCTTCCGACTTTATTAGATGAAACACCTAGCTTTTTACCAATTTCTTGAGCTGAGTAATCTTTTTCAGTCATTACTGGTAAAACATTCATTTCAGTAATACATTTTTGCGCTTCGTTTAGTAATCGTTGTTGCTCAACATCGTTATTCTTAACTTTCATTGCAATTCTGTATAAAGCGTTTGCTTGACGAGTTGCAGCGTTCTGTTTCATCAAAGCTAATTTATCTTTATCGATTAACTTAGTATTATTAGATTTGACAGCTACTCTCATGTTGAAATATTCATCAACTAATTTGTCGTAAACTTCCCATGCTGTATCATCATCTAAAATCTTCAGTAGCTTTGCATATCCACGTTCGCTTAATAGGTAGATATGTGATGCACGATTGATAGAATTTTGAGTAAATCCGAGGTCGTTCCGAACGACTTCGGAATATTTGCTGCTTTTTAGATCTGTTAAGTCGTTGTTACTAAATCTTTTTTTGTTTCTGTTAATTAGTTCGTTCACTCGTTTGATTGTTGTTCCATGAATTTTAGCAATGTCTTTAACTAGCATTGCTTTTTTATTTTTACCAAATCCACCTTCAATTCCTGTGAATTCGTATTTACCTACTTTTTCTTTTCCGATAACTTTTAAAGCCATTTGATTCCTCCTATTTTTTTGCTAAATCTAAAATATCTTTAGTTGAAACCGATAAATAATCAGCTACTTTTTGAAAACTAATCGAACTGGGAACGCTTTTGTTCCATTTCGAAATAGATCCGTTTGTAAAATCTAAATCCCGTTCGATTCGGTAAATACTTTTACCTTTTTCTTTGGCAATATTTTGTATTGCGGAATAGATATTCAAAATCAAACCCTCCTTTCACTATTTTTTCTAAGAAATTTAGTATTATTATTGACAATAATAGAAAATATTCTATAATTAAACCATATGAAAAAGCACAAATAGCTAAGCTATCCGTTTGTTTTATTAGTAAGACTATTTTCTTGGCGGTAAATATCTTACATAAACCATCATAGCTTAGAACTTTTTCTATGTCAACGATAAAATAGAAAATATTCGAGGTAGATTAAAAATGGAAACTTTTAACATAATAAAAAAGCTTGCTGACAGTAAGAACATGAGCATTGCAGAATTAGAAAGAAAATTGGATTTTTCAAACGGGGCTATTTCGAAATGGAAAAAAACTGCGCCGTCTGCAGTGAAATTAGAAAAAATCGCCGACTTTTTTAACGTATCTATCGACTTCTTGTTAAATAGAAGTGACGAAAATCATAACGATCCTGTTTCTTATTTCAGAATAGATACTTCAGATTTAGAAGACGATCAAGTTAGTGAGCTAAAAGAAGAATTAGATGATTATATGGAATTCGCTAAAAGAAGACTGCAAAAACGTTCAAATAAGGAGAAAAAATAAGTATGAACCTTGACTACGACGACTTAAGAAATGCTTTCGCAGAATCAAAGGAATTGGTTGATTTAATAAACGATAAAGTTTGTTATTATTTTATGAATTTAAAACCGTCTAATTTAAGAGTTAATGATTATGTAAGATATTGTGATGAAGCCGAAAACATAGAATTCACTCCATATCACTTCAGGAAAAGCAAAATTGCTTCTAAAAGGATTGCAGGTTCGTTATTAGTTGGCGATAACGCTAGTTTGATAGTTTACAATGCTGATTGTATAACCGGTCGACAAAACTTCACGAAACTTCATGAGATTTGCCATTATTTCCGAAATAAAACTGGAAAAAGTAGTGCAGAAAACTATTCTGATTTAATTAATAATAGAGATTACAACGATAATGATATTTACGAAGAAACGGTTGTTAATTTTGCTGCAGCTCAATTACAAATACCGACAGACGCTTTAATTTTAATGGTTTTAAAGGGATATCAAGCTACTTATGATTTTTCAAAGGAATTTTCGTCAAGTTATTCTGCCAATTTAAAAAGACTGCAAGATTTCTTGAAATACGAATTGGATTTTACTTCTAGTTCTGCTTACTCAATTGTAGAGGAATACAAAAGAAATCCAGAAAGCTCATATATTAGAAAAATGGCTTTAGATAATGAAGATGAAATAAATGAAAAAGTAAAAAACGAAGGTATTCAGTTAAATAATTTCGGAAACTATAATTTTGGATTTGGCTTTGATTTCGCTTTTTAAACTACGTCCACAACCGATTGACGTTAAAAGCTGTAAAAGGAGAAATGTATGGTAGTTATTGCTTTGCTAGTAATTTTTGGAGTTGGATTTTTGCTATATAAAAACATTCAAAATCACATTAAGAACTCACCAGAAGAGATTAAAAGAAAGCAAGAAGAATCAATAAACGCTTTTTATGAACCAGTTAATTTTTTCGATAAAAAGAAAAACACAGAATTGAAAAGTAGATTAATTGAAGATGGAGCAAAGCGTTTCCCAAACATTTATGTAGATTTTAAAGATAAAAACATCTACTTAGCTGTTAATAGCGAAATCGAAATGATACCGTTCGATGAGATTATCAGTCACAAATTAGATCAACGTGGAACTGATAAGACTAAACATCACGGCGTAACCAGAGCTGTTGTTGGTGGAGCTTTAGCAGGTGGCGTAGGAGCTGTTGTTGGCGCTGTTACTGGTGGCAAAGATTATAAAGTGGTAAATCATCTATCAGTATTAATCAACGCTAAAAACGGTCGTCAAAGGGAAATAAAGTTCATTGACAAAGAAACAAAGACTGATTCAAAAAAATACACCTTACTAGCCAAAGAATGCGACGAGCTATTAGGCTGCTTAGATGAAATTGAATCAAACAATAAATAACAACTAATTAATAATTAGCTATTTTGAAATGGCTTTTTATTTAAAACGATAAAAGAACATATGTTCTGGAAAGGATAAAAATGTCTGATGTGATAAAACGTGGTAAATCATGGCAAGCAAGAATTGATTATTACGATAAAAATGGGAAACGACACTTTAAGTCTAAGTCCGGCTTTAAAACAAAGCGAGATGCTAAACTATTTACCAGTAAAATGATTGTAGATAAGCAAACGAAACAATTTGTATCGAATAAGCCACCATATTTTTATGAATACTTTTGGCGTTGGTTTAAATCTTACAAAGAAAAGGTTGTGACAGAAAGAACAAAATTAAAATATGTAAATACTTATAAAACAATCAAAAAGTATATGCCAGACATTAGAATTGATGAAATCAATCGAGAAAAGTACCAAAAATTTATTGATGATTTCGGCAGCAATCACGCAAGAGAAACCGTTGCTAAAATTAATTCTCATATTCACGCTTGTGTTAAAGATGCAATTTACGACGAAGCATTAACTAAAGATTTTGTTAGCCGCACTACTTTGGTTTTTGATAAATCCAAAAAAAGAAAAGTTGATTATCTAAATGAAAAAGAAACTATTCAACTTATCAATCATTTAAAGAAAACTAGAAATAAACGTTATGCTTCAAAATACATGATTTTGTTAGCAGTTTATTCCGGTATGAGATTAGGCGAAATTCAAGGATTAACATGGGAAGACATAAATTTTAATTTTAAGACGATTGATATTAATAAAAGTTGGAATGCTGAAGAAAGAAAATACCAGCCAACAAAAAACGAATCATCAACACGTATCGTTAGAGTAAATGATGAAATTTTAAATATTATCAAAGAATTAAAGTCAAATGACGATAAGATAGTTTTTAAAGGTCAGTTTAATACTATTCCTAGTTCTAGAGCTGTAAATAACGTTCTCAAGAAGTCTTTAAGCGAATTAGGTATAATTAAACAAGGGTTCCATTTCCATTCTTTAAGGCATACTCACGTAGCATATTTGCTTAGCCACAATGTAGATATCTATATAATAAGTAAGCGGTTAGGGCATTCGACTATTTCTACAACTACTAATACTTATTCTTACTTAATCGATGAATATAAAAATAGATCTAATGAACAAATTGAATCGATATTAAATGATATGAATATATATACAAATAAAGACACTAAAGTTAATTAGTGTCTTTTTTATGTACACATTTTGTACACATTTATATAAAAAGTAATAAAACTCTATAAAATAAAATACCTTTATATCAACGTTTATCGTTGCTTGCCGTTGTATTAAAACGCTTATTTAAGCCGCTTCGGGGATTTGAACCCTGAGTCTTTTCCTTACCATGGAAGTGCTCTACCTATTGAGCTAAAGCGGCAGGTTTATCTTACCATAATTTTATAAGTAAAAAAAATCCCTAGCACCGAAATGCTAGAGATTTAAACTTGCGTGGCAACTTCCTATCCTCACAGGGGGCGATCCCCCAACTACTTTTGGCGTTCTGAAGCTTAACTACTGTGTTCGGCATGGGAACAGGTGTATCCTTCAGGCTATCGCCACCACACTATTTTTTTGAAAGAACTTTGTTCTCTCAAAACTAGATAATATCTTTTCTTTTCCGAGTTACCATTATATCTTAATTCTACTTGGTTAAGTCCTCGACTGATTAGTATTAGTCCGCTTCAAGTATCGCTACTCTTCCACTTCTAACCTATCTACCTGATCATCTTTCAGGAGTCTTACTTCCATAAAGGAATGGGAAATCTCATCTTGAGGCGAGTTTCACACTTAGATGCTTTCAGCGTTTATCTCATCCATACATAGCTACTCAGCAATGCGCCTGGCGGCGCAACTGATACACCAGCGGTATGTCCATCCCGGTCCTCTCGTACTAGGGACAGCTCCTCTCAAATTTCCTGCGCCCGCGACGGATAGGGACCGAACTGTCTCACGACGTTCTGAACCCAGCTCGCGTACCGCTTTAATGGGCGAACAGCCCAACCCTTGGGACCAACTACAGCCCCAGGATGCGATGAGCCGACATCGAGGTGCCAAACCTCCCCGTCGATGTGAACTCTTGGGGGAGATAAGCCTGTTATCCCCAGGGTAGCTTTTATCCGTTGAGCGATGGCCCTTCCATACGGTACCACCGGATCACTAAGTCCGACTTTCGTCCCTGCTCGACCTGTTTGTCTCGCAGTCAAGCTTGCTTTTGCCTTTACACTTTAGGAATGATTTCCAACCATTCTAAGCAAACCTTTGAGCGCCTCCGTTACTATTTAGGAGGCGACCGCCCCAGTCAAACTGCCAACCAGACACTGTCTCCGTGCACGATAAGTGCACAGGGTTAGAGTGTTCACATAACAAGGGTAGTATCCCAATGATGCCTCCACCGAAACTAGCGTTCCGGTTTCAATGGCTCCTACCTATGCTGTACAAGTTATGTAAACACCCAATATCAAGCTACAGTAAAGCTCCATGGGGTCTTTCCGTCCTGTCGCGGGTAACCTGCTTCTTCACAGGTATCTTAATTTCACCGAGTCTATCGTTGAGACAGTACTCAAATCGTTACGCCTTTCGTGCGGGTCGGAACTTACCCGACAAGGAATTTCGCTACCTTAGGACCGTTATAGTTACGGCCGCCGTTTACTGGGGCTTCATTTCGATGCTTTGCCGAAGCTAACATTTCCACTTAACCTTCCAGCACCGGGCAGGCGTCAGCCCATATACTTCATCTTACGATTTTGCATAAACCTGTGTTTTTGATAAACAGTCGTTTGAGTCTTTTCACTGCGGCTGACCTTACGGCCAGCACCCCTTCTTCCGAAGTTACGGGGTCATTTTGCCGAGTTCCTTAACGATAGTTCTCTCGCTCACCTGAGGATACTCTCCTCGACTACCTGTGTCGGTTTGCGGTACGGGTAATTAATTACTAACTAGAAGCTTTTCTCGGCAGCGTGACATCAGGTACTTCTCTACTTAAATTTCGATCCTCATCATCGCTTGTCAACCCGGAAAGAAGCATTTAACTCCTCTCCTGACTTACGATTTAAACACACATTTCCAGCCGTGTGCATACCTTAGCCTTCTGCGTCCCTCCGTTGTTCAAACATAATTAACTAGTACAGGAATCTCAACCTGTTATCCATCGCCTACGCTTCTCAGCCTCGGCTTAGGTCCCGACTAACCCTGGGTGGACGAGCCTTCCCCAGGAAACCTTAGTCATACGGTGGATCAGATTCTCACTGATCTTTCGCTACTCATACCGGCATTCTCACTTCTAAGCGCTCCAATAGTCCTTACGGTCTACCTTCATTGCCCTTAGAACGCTCTCCTATCACGCAACATAGTTGCGTCCGCAGTCTCGGTAATATGCTTAGCCCCGGTAAATTTTCGGCGCAGAATCACTCGACTAGTGAGCTATTACGCACTCTTTAAATGGTGGCTGCTTCTGAGCCAACATCCTAGTTGTCTAAGCAACTCCACCTCCTTTTCCACTTAGCATATATTTAGGGACCTTAACTGGCGGTCTGGGCTGTTCCCCTTTCGACAATGGATCTTATCACTCATTGTCTGACTCCCGGACATAAATCAATGGTATTCGGAGTTTATCTGAACTTAGTAATCCTAGATGGACCCCTTGCTCAAACAGTGCTCTACCTCCATGATTCTAATTCCGAGGCTAGCCCTAAAGCTATTTCGGAGAGAACCAGCTATCTCCAAGTTCGTTTGGAATTTCACCGCTACCCACACCTCATCCCAGCACTTTTCAACGTACACGGGTTCGGACCTCCGGTGCGTATTACCGCACTTTCATCCTGGACATGGGTAGATCACCTGGTTTCGGGTCTACGGCAACATACTAATTCGCCCTCTTAAGACTCGCTTTCGCTACGGCTCCGCGTTTTCGGCTTAACCTTGCATGCAACTGTAACTCGCCGGTTCATTCTACAAGAGGCACGCCATCACCCATTAACGGGCTCTGACTGCTTGTAGGCACATGGTTGCAGGAACTATTTCACTCCCCTTCCGGGGTGCTTTTCACCTTTCCCTCACGGTACTGGTTCACTATCGGTCACTAGGTAGTATTTAGCCTTGGGAGATGGTCCTCCCAGATTCCGACGACGTTTCACGTGTGTCGCCGTACTCAGGATCCTGAACTGAGGGTATTCGATTTCGCTTACGAGACTATCACTCTCTTTGGTGTAGCTTCCCAACTACTTCAACTATCAAATACTTTTGTAACTCAGATGTTCAGTCCTACAACCCCGAACCACAAGGGTTCGGTTTGGGCTATTCCCAGTTCGCTCGCCGCTACTTTGGGAATCGAAATTTCTTTATATTCCTGCGGGTACTTAGATGTTTCAGTTCCCCGCGTTTGCCTTTACGCAGCTATGTATTCACTACGCAATGATTAGTCATTACACTAATCGAGTTTCCTCATTCGGAAATCTCCGGATCAAAGCTTACGTACAGCTCCCCGAAGCATATCGGTGTTAGTTCCGTCCTTCATCGGCTCCTAGTACCAAGGCATTCACCATGCGCCCTTAATAACTTAACCTATAATCCAACGGATTATAAATTATTGAGTTTTAGCGATTATAACTAATTAAAAAACTCAAAATAACACAATGGTTATTTCTCGGTGTAATTATATATAAATATAATTTTACAGAAAATAATATTATCTAGTTTTCAAAGAACAAGTTTGAGAGTAGATTCTCTCAAAACTAAACAAGCTTTTGATTAGTGTAAGGTTCCGAATTATTCCTTAGAAAGGAGGTGATCCAGCCGCAGGTTCTCCTACGGCTACCTTGTTACGACTTCACCCTAATCATCTGTCCCACCTTAGGCGGCGGACTCCTAAAAGGTTATCCAACCGACTTTGGGTGTTACAAACTCTCATGGTGTGACGGGCGGTGTGTACAAGACCCGGGAACGTATTCACCGTGGCATGCTGATCCACGATTACTAGCGATTCCAACTTCATGCAGGCGAGTTGCAGCCTGCAATCCGAACTGAGAATGGCTTTAAGAGATTAGCTTGACCTCGCGGTTTCGCAACTCGTTGTACCATCCATTGTAGCACGTGTGTAGCCCAGGACATAAGGGGCATGATGATTTGACGTCGTCCCCACCTTCCTCCGGTTTATCACCGGCAGTCTCTCTAGAGTGCCCAACTTAATGCTGGCAACTAAAGACAAGGGTTGCGCTCGTTGCGGGACTTAACCCAACATCTCACGACACGAGCTGACGACAACCATGCACCACCTGTCATTCTGTCCCCGAAGGGAACGTCTAATCTCTTAGATTGGCAGAAGATGTCAAGTCCTGGTAAGGTTCTTCGCGTAGCATCGAATTAAACCACATGCTCCACCGCTTGTGCGGGTCCCCGTCAATTCCTTTGAGTTTCAACCTTGCGGTCGTACTCCCCAGGCGGAATGCTTAATGCGTTAGCTGCGGCACTGAGAGGCGGAAACCTCCCAACACCTAGCATTCATCGTTTACGGCATGGACTACCAGGGTATCTAATCCTGTTTGCTACCCATGCTTTCGAGCCTCAGCGTCAGTTACAGACCAGATAGCCGCCTTCGCCACTGGTGTTCCTTCATATATCTACGCATTTCACCGCTACACATGAAGTTCCACTATCCTTTTCTGCACTCAAGTTTCCCAGTTTCCGATGCACTTCTCCGGTTAAGCCGAAGGCTTTCACATCAGACTTAAGAAACCGCCTGCGCTCCCTTTACGCCCAATAAATCCGGACAACGTTTGCCACCTACGTATTACCGCGGCTGCTGGCACGTAGTTAGCCGTGACTTTCTGGTTAGATACCGTCACACCGTAAGCAGTTACTCTTACAGTCGTTCTTCTCTAACAACAGAGTTTTACGAGCCGAAACCCTTCTTCACTCACGCGGCGTTGCTCCATCAGACTTTCGTCCATTGTGGAAGATTCCCTACTGCTGCCTCCCGTAGGAGTATGGGCCGTGTCTCAGTCCCATTGTGGCAGATTACCCTCTCAGGTCTGCTACGCATCATCGCCTTGGTGAGCTTTTATCTCACCAACTAGCTAATGCGCCGCGGGTCCATCCAAAAGCGACAGCACAAAGGCCATCTTTCAAACGCAAACCATGTGGTTTGTGTTGTTATACGGTATTAGCATCTGTTTCCAGGTGTTATCCCCTTCTTCTGGGCAGGTTGCCCACGTGTTACTCACCAGTTCGCCACTCAGTTGGATCCAGAGTCATGTTGATGCAAGCATCAACAATCATTAGGGCAACTTCGTTCGACTTGCATGTATTAGGCACGCCGCCAACGTTCGTCCTGAGCCAGGATCAAACTCTCATTTTAAAATGAGAACTTTACTAGCTCTGCTTTATTTTTTTGCAAATTGACATTGCATTTGTTTAATTTTCGAACTAAGTTCAAAAATTTCCTTACACTGTTTGTAATCAAAATCTTGTTCAGTTTTCAAAGATCTACTCAAGCAACTGATCTCTCAGTGCTTAATTAATGATACTCGCTTCGACCTGAAAAGTCAATGACTTTTTCAATCAAATTAAATCACTAAAACTTAAATTGATGAGCTGTCCCAAGCGAACAAGATATATATTACGGTGTTTTTCAATAATTGTCAACCAGATTTACAAATCAATTTATTTCCATAAAAAAACAAGCCTGAATCTAATTCAAGCTTGTTTATAGTTGTTATTGAATTTTCATTTCTGAAATTACTTGCTTAGTTAATTGTTGCATTGCTTTGGCTTTCATTTCTTTTTGGAACTCTTCGGTATACTTTTTCGTCATTACCGTTTTTTCCTTATCGCTTAGATCAGGATTTTTTTGTAATGCCTCCATCATCTTACCTTGAACAAATTGTTCTCCTTGCGCTTTAGCAGCTTCCGCTGTTGCTGGATTACTTTGTTGTTCTTTTGCTAGTTTTTTAATTCTACTTTGAAATTCTTTTGCTTGCGCAGTAGTCATAACTAAATAATCACCATCAACTTTAAAAGTCCGAGTTCTTTTAATTAGTTCATGTTTTTGCGCCACGCTGAACATTGTCTTGTAGAAATCATTTTTGTAGACCCAGTATTCACTCTTGGTAACTAATTCTGTTTTATTAGAATTCTTTTCCACGATATTTTTAGTATCTAGAGCAGGTTTAGATACAGTGGGTTTCTTTTGTTGATCAGTTTTTTTATAAATAACTGCTTGTTCCTTGCCATTGGTTCCCACTGGTTGATATAACAACATTTTCATTTGGGGATTAACAGAAGCAATCTGAGTTGTAGTTTGAACCGTTGCTTTTTTCATTCCTAAATGACTGTTAAAGTTAGCCACCACTGCAAAAACCGTCAAAATTGAAAGAACGGCAAAGATAATCCCAGTAATATTTGAAATGGTTTGATTAGGAATCAAATTCCAACAAACGAAAAAGCCTAGGACGAAAACTACTATTAATAGAAAAATCATTATTTAGCCTCCTCGCTTTCTGCCTTAGTTCTATTTCCGCGCTTTAAGAAGAAAGTTCCTAAGAACGCTACCACACAAATTCCAAATGCAATCGCAAATGCCGCTGCATAACCTTTTAATGTGGCATTAATCGCTAAACTTCCATATTGAATTGGATCAATCTTTAAAATTTGTTTAGCAGGCATGTTATTGGTAGTTACGTTAGCAAGAATTGAAACCATGATGGCCGTCGCAATGGAACCACAAATTTGTCTAACGGTATTATTAACCGCAGTACCATGGCTCATCATTTTAATTGGTAAAGCATTCATTCCAGAAGTTGTAACTGGCATCATCGTCATTGCCATCCCAAACATCCGAATCATGTAAAGAACCGTAATGTAATTTACCGGAGTGGTCTTGGTAACAAACATGAATGGGAAAGTTCCAAGCGTTAATAAGAAAAGACCACCCATGGCCAATTTCTTAGCTCCGAACTTATCAAAGATTTTACCAGTAATAGGACTCATAACTCCCATCATTACAGCACCTGGTAATAAGGTTAAACCTGAATGAAAGGCAGTCATTCCCCGGACAATTTGAAGGTAAAGTGGAAGGACCATTTCAACCCCAATTAATGCCATGTAAACAACGGAAGCAATCATGGTCGAAATACTAAACTCAGGTGATTTAAATACACTCAAGTTCAAGAATGGTTCTTCCATAGTTAATTGACGCCAAATAAACAAACCAATGAAAATTGCACCAATTACTAATGAAATAATAACCGTCTTGCTGCCCCAGCCGTCTCCACCAACTGATGAAAATCCATAAAGAGCACTACCAAATCCAATGGTAGAAAGGGTCAAAGAAAGAAAATCTAATTTAGATTTAGTTGTCTTAAGAACCGGTTTAACGTAAAAAACTCCTAAAACAAGGACCAAACCTGCAATTGGAATTAGAATTCCAAAGAGATCTCTCCAAGTATAGTTATCAATTACCCAACCTGACAAAGTTGGACCAATTGCTGGTGCTAACCCAATAACAATTCCAGCCATTCCCATCGCGGTTCCCCGTTTTTCTGCTGGGAAAATTGACAACATAATTGTTTGAAGTAAAGGCATAATCACCCCTACTCCGACAGCTTGAATCAATCGAGCTGCAAATAAAACTTGGAAGGTAGGTGCCACAAAGGCCATTACCGTTCCAATTTCAAAAATCAGCATGGCTCCTAAGTATAGCCACTTGGTGTTAACCCGAGTACTTAACCAAGCACTAACAGGAATCAAAATCCCGTTCACCATCATAAAACCGGTAGTTAGCCATTGAACGGTTGAAGTATTAATATCAAAAGCATCCATTAAAGTAGGAAAAGCCGTTGCTAAAATCGTTTGATTTAACACGGCTACGAAAGCTCCAATTAATAGTAATAACACGAACATGGTACGGTTATATGGTTTTCCTTGAGCATCTAAAGCTTGTTTCTTGTCCATTAAAAAAACCTCCGTATTAATTTATAACGTAATTCCCACTATACGATTATTTTTTTGATTGTCAACTAATTTGACAATTATTTTTAAAATAAAAAAAAGTTTAAATCTATTAAGATTTAAACCCTTTTATTAATTATCTGTTTTCGTCTAGCTTAGTCTTGCTTACAACGTTTAAGTTTTCATCGATATCGTAAACAATTGGATCACCAGTAGCAATTTCAACATCCATGATATCTTCATCAGAAATGTCTTCAATGTACTTAGTTAAGGCACGTAATGAGTTACCGTGAGCAGCAATAATTACGTTCTTACCATCTAATAACTTAGGAGCAATTTCGTCTTGCCAGAATGGAATTACACGTTCCAAAGTAGTCTTAAGGTTTTCACCTGCTGGAATGGCACGTGGGTCAAGATCTGCGTAGCGACGATCTTTAGTTGCTGAACCTTCATCATCATCACTCAATAGTGGAGGTAAAATATCGTATGAACGACGCCAGATGTGAACTTGGTCAGCACCGTATTTTTCAGCAGCAACTGCTTTATCATGACCTTGTAATGCACCGTAATGACGTTCGTTTAGGCGCCATGACTTAACTTCTGGAATCCATAGTTGGTCACTTGCTTCAAGAGCAAAGTGAAGAGTCTTAATAGCACGTTTTAATACTGATGTGTAAGCTTGGTCAAATTGAATTCCAGCTTCACTGATTAATTCACCAGCGTGTTTAGCTTGCTTAACTCCTTCTTCACTAAGGTTAACATCAACCCATCCAGTAAATTTATTTTCTAGGTTCCATTCACTTTGTCCGTGACGAATTAAACATAATTTAGCCATTATTTCTACCTCTTTCGAATTAAAGTCTATAATTTATTTACATCTTCAATGATACATCATTTTCGGATTTTTTTTAAGAATTTTCTCATCCAAGTATTCTTTTTCTTCTTGTTTTCACTGATTTCATCAAAGTTTTGCACCCCAAAAACATCTAACAAGAAGGTGAAAATTGGTACTGAAACAATCAATCCCCACGTTCCAAAGAAATGTTCTCCAATTAACAAGACCACAAAGGTATAGAAGATTGGTAGTTCAGTTTTGGCAGACATAAACTTGGGATTCAAAATGTAGGCTTCAATGGCGTGAACCACTAGGATAATAATCACTACATAGATAATGTACTTAACGCCACCCACTGCGTATCCCGCAATTGATAGTGGAAATAGTGAAACAATCACTCCCGCAACCGGAATCAAACTTAACAAGAAAATCATGATGGCAAAAATAACCAACTCTGGAATCCCCATAAAGGCTAAACAAATCGTCGTAATTACCGTATTACAGATAGCAATGAAGAACTGTGCTTCTAAAACCACTCCAAAAGTTTTAACGAAGACATTTCCAAAATACTTAACGTCTTGGAAGAACCAGCCAAAGGTACTGTCTAAAAACTTTTTAGAAAACTTCTTCGTCTGCTCTAGTTCTAAGGTGAAGAAGAAACTTAGCAACAATGACATAAACATTGCTAGTCCCATTGAACCAATGCTAGTAACATAGCCCCATAGCATGCCAACGCTACCCTGAATTTGGTGCGTAATGTTAACACTATCCATGAACTTAATCACAATCTCTCGGATTTGCGGATTGCTAATTTGTTTGGGTTTCTGATAAAAACTAATGATTTGTTTGGTATATTCCGTGGCATGATCCGCAATCGTTGGTAAATACTCCACGAAGGCAAAGGCAATCAATCCAATAATCAAAATATACACAATCATCACCAGTAATGTAATTGGTATTTTTATGTATTTCCGAATAAACAAAACTAGCTTAGTTACTAACAAAGTGAAAATAAACGTTAGTAAAATGGTGGTCATCATATCGCGACAAAAATATAAAATGAAGACGATGAATAATAACACACAAAAGCGTCTTAACTTTACATTATTTAAAAAATTTTCCCAGTGACGTTGCATCACAAATACCTCACAATTCTATCGGTAAATTCGTACATCAAGTTCCCTTAGTATAACACAAACCCTGCTTTTTTAATTTCAGCCGCTCCGAGGAAAAACAAAAAATCCACCTCCATAATTGGAAGTGAATTCAATTAATTTTTATAAGAAAATTGCTAATGTAAATACTAATCCTAAGCCGATAATCACTGAAAGTGCCATCGAACGAGTCCAGAATGCAATTGCAATCACAACCACACTAGAAATCAATTCAGGATAATGACCTTGTAAGGTAAAATCATACGTTTTAGTAATAAATAAATCTTTGACTACCAACGAAGTAAACAAACAGATGGGCACAAATTCCATCCATTCATTAAACCATTTAGGAATCTTACGGGTTCTAAAGATGTATAAAGGAATAAATCTTGGTAAGAGTGCTACAAAGAAACAAAGTACTACTAATAGAAAATGTTGAAAACCATCCCATCTCATTTTTCTTCCTCCATCACTACTCTTCCTTTGGCGTTCCCGCAGGATTCTTAAACATTTTAATCAATTTGCTCTTATGGTGAGTTACCGAACGGCGTCGCTTCAAATAGTTATCACAGAGAAAACCAATGAATGAAGCTACCAATGTTGAACAAACTAAACCAAGTGTTGATTTAGTCGTTACTAAGAAGAACACCGCTAAACAAGCTGCAAGTACAGCAATAATAATCTTCAAGAAACTCTTAATTTGCATCACAATCATAAATAGGAATAATGCAGTTAGGGCAAAATGAACCACCGTTAAGTCAATCTTTATCGCAGTTCCCACCACATTCCCTACTAAGTTTGAAACCGTCCAAAACAATAGAGACCAGTGTTCAATTTGTAACGCATCCTTCGTGGTAAATTTCTTATCCGTTGAGAACTTTAAATAATTAACCGCATAGTTTTCATCATTCATAGATCCAGCAAAAAAGAGCGTAAATAGAGTACTTTGCCCATGTAAATATTTCGATAGACTAGAACCTAACAAAGCATAACGAAGTTCTAAGAAGAACAACATTAAAACAATGGTTAGTAATGGTGAGTTAATGGTTAACATTGAAGCCACCAAAAATTGTGCTCCACCAGAAAATACTAATAGAGACAATAACAAGGTATTAATAAAATTAAATCCAGCAGCATGTAATAGAATTCCACTAGCCACTCCGATTGGGATATAACTAATATCTAATGGGAATGAAGTTTTAAAATTCTTCTTCCAAGCTGGAATTTCTGGACTATTAGACAATTTTGTCAATTGAAATCCTCCAAAATAGTGATCTCATTTTAGGAATATTTAAGCTATATTTCTAATTATATTGTATTCGTAGAAAATAAAAAACCATTTATCTAAAAATAATTTAAAAAAATTGACTAGAATGTTGCTCTACGAACCTGAGTAATGAAGCCAGCTGGGCGATCTGACCTTGCTGCGTAAACCGTAGTTGAACTATTTTTATTTAGATAATCACAATCATTAAATTGCAAGGTTCCTACCGGTTGCTCTGCTTTGATGGGTGCAATCACTCCCCCACTTTGGCTTTGACGTTCACGAGCAATTGAAATAGTCGACTCCTGTTTTTCGCTATTATTTTTAGGAATCCATAAATTAACGTCATTTTTTAACTTAACTGGCAATACTTCTTGTACCCCGTTTGAAGAACGAACGTTATTTTTAAATCCATTTTTATCAACTTTTACCGTTTTAAAGTTATTAAAAACATAACTCATTAGTTGCACGGTATCTTCAAAATGTTGTCCTTGAGGTGAACCCATTACCACCGTAATGATTCTACTACCATCTTTTTTGGTAGTGGCCACTAAATTACCATTATAGAGGGCGGTTGTACCAGTTTTTAACCCATCAATTTTCAAGCCCGGATATTCTTCTTCTCCGCCACTAACTAGTTTATTAGTGTTGGTTAAAACTTTGCTTTCACCAGTAGTTTGATCTTTAATCGTATATTCTGGTTGGCTAGTCATTTGTAAAATTTTGGGGTCTAAAGCCAATAATTTTTGCGCAATAATTGCCATTGAACGAGTTGAGGCTTGGTTAACCGCATACTTAGGTGCATTGGGATTTTGGAGCTTCACGTTTTCCCAATTTGGCAATCCACAGGCATCATTAAACTTAGCGTCAGTGATTCCCATTTCTCTGGCCGAATTATTCATCATATCGGCAAACTTAACGTTATCGCCACCCACACGGTTTCCCAAGACCATGGCGGCATCATTGGCAGAACCAACTAAAGAAGCCCCCACTAAGTCTTTCACTGTGTATTGATGTCCTGCTTCCAGATCAGCTCTAGTTGAGGTTACTCTAGTTCCCACCGAAGCTTCTGCAGGCGTTACTTTAATCTTATCATTCCAACTCAATTGTTGTTTATCAATCTGTTGTTCTACCAAATAAACGGTCATCATTTTACTCAAAGATGCAACTGGTTTTACCTTATCAGCATCATTTTGATAAATGATCTGGCTTGAATCAGCATCAATTGCCATTGCACTAGTTCGATTCGGGGTTACGGGTCGTTCTAGTTCATCAGCTTGCACCTTATTTCCTAAACCAAAAAGGACAAGCACAGAAAAAAGTGCTGTTAAGACAAATAGTTGGAAGCTCCTCTTTGCCGGCAGTTCATTACTTTTATCCATTCTTATCCTCCACTAACTCTTTTTCGTTTGATTAATTGGTAAGGTAAATATAAATTCCGTTATTTTTTCGTTTGATTCCACTCGAATACTACCACCTTGATTATTGATGATTTCGTGGACAATTGCAAGACCCAATCCACTACCACCAGTGTTGGTATTGCGAGAATTTTCCTCACGATAAAAACGATCAAAAATTTTATTCACGACTTCTTTAGCAATCGGTTTTCCGTCATTAGCTACGCGAAATTCCACCATTTGTCCTTTCGGTCTAGCCGATAACACAATTTTACTTGCGCCTTCTCCGTAAGCAATGGCGTTGGTAATCAAATTATTAAATACCCGTCCAATCAATTCCGCACTGGTATGCATAATCAAATTTTCTTTGAGTGGCTCTACCTTAACGGAAATGTCTTTTTTCTTGGCTTCTAGTTCAAAAGAAATCTCTAGTTGGGCTAATAACTGGTTAATATTAATCGCATCAATTTCTAGTTTTCGATCAACCAAATTATTCGCTTTCGTGTACTCAAATAGCTGATCAACCAGTTTTTTCATCTGTTCGGACTTATCATAAGCGACGTTAACAAACTTTTGTAAGTCTTCCTCAGAATTATATTGCTTGTTTTTAACCAGTCCGAGGTACCCAATAATCGAAGTTAGTGGCGTCCGCAAATCATGACTAACACTTGTAACCAAATCATCCTTTGACTTTTCAATCTTTCGTTCATCTTCTAGAGATTTGATAACGTTATCAACCAATCCGTTCACACTAGTTACCACTCGTTGGTTATCTCCTGATAGGTGAAAGGGAATCCGGTGATCGTAGTGGCCAGCTGAAATATAGTGTAATTCTTCAATAATTCGACCAATTTCAATTCGCTTGTAGATTCTAACCAACCGCCACCAAACAATCGCTGCATCAATTGATAACATGATAAACCAAAATAGACCTTCCCAACTCAATAAATGTTGTTGGAATGGTCCAAAGGTTACCGATTGCTTAATGATAAAAATCCCGTCGTTAACTCCTTGATTATTTCTAATGAAGTTAATTCCGATATTTCCTACCGCAACGTTAACTAATAATAATAAAACGAAAGTCATGGCCCCTTCGAACCACAACTCATTTCTTTCACTTAATTTTAATTTGAAATTTGATTTTTTCACGGTTTATCCTTCAACTTTATATCCGACTCCCCAGACCGTTTGAATGATATCTTTTCCATCGGTGGCTTCTTCAATCTTATCTCTAAGGTGACTCATGTGAACCATCACCGTTTTAGCAGAAATAATACTTTCTTGTTTCCACACTCTTTCAAAAATCTCATCGGCTGAAAAAACGCGGTTAGGGTGACTAGCAAGTAAGTGAAGAATTCCAAATTCAATGGCAGTTAGTTGAATCTTATTACCAGATTCAGTGGTAACTTCGTGAGATTCTTTGTTGATTTGCAAACCATCAATATCAATAATATCCGGTGCTGATTTAGTAACGTTGTTGCTACTCCGACGAAGTAATGAGTGAATTCTTGCCATCATCTCAAGGGGATTAAATGGTTTAGTAACGTAATCATCCGCACCAGAACTTAATCCTTGAATCTTATCCATGTCCTCTGTTTTAGCAGATAGGAAGATTACAGGAACTTGAGAATCTTTTCTGATTTCGGAAATAACGTCGATTCCGCTCATTCCTGGCATCATAATATCTAAGATGATCAAACCAATATCTGAATTAGTTCTCATCATTGAGAGCGCATCTTCTCCATTGTAGGCAGCTAAAGGTGTGTAGCCTTCGTTTTTAATGTAAATTTCTAATAATTGAGCAATTTCTTTATCATCATCGACAACTAGTATTTTCATAATTAAAGTGTTTCCTTCCTGATGTTTATTTTACTTAATTTTATCGGATTAAAAATATTAAATAAAGCAAGATGACGCGATATAAGAAAAACTTATTAATTAAAAAATCCCTGAAACAGGGATTTTAGTTTAGCGTCGACCAGTAAATAGTCCACTAGTAATTGTATATTTAGCACGCATATAAATAACTCCGACTACTGCTAGAGCACCGATAATAATGTTAATGATTGGTGATACTACGGGATTGATAACTCGTGGTAAGGCATTTGATGAATAGAAAATTACCATCCATGCGGCAAACGCCACAATCATTAATAATAAACGAATAAACGCGTTGTACTTGTGCTTAACTCCGGGAGCAAACAATTGGGTTACCACTGGCATTCCAGCACCGGCAATGATTGAAGAAAGGATGATTGAGGTAATTCCAGCTACTCCGCCTTGCTTAGCTTGATCTGGAGCCATAAAGAACATTGCTGCATACATGAACATGAATAAAATCATGAACCAGAGCACGTTGTAAGAAGCGTCAATTAAATAACGTTCTTTAGTCATCGGACCCACTGGTTTGGCAGGTGGGTTCACAATGTTTTCCACCTTTTCAGCTACCGTTCCGTACATTCCACGAGCAGTCTTTCCTTGCTTTTGGCCGGCTAAAACTTCGACGATAGTTTCTGCAAAAATATCATTTTGCTTATCCGCAATCATCTTAGTTTCCGCTAAAGCTTCGCGAAAACGAGTTAGATACTCCACGTTTTTCTTTGATAATCCTTGGGCATCTAATTGTTCGTATAATTGTTTCCGGCCGTTATTACGTTTTTGTTGAACGTGGGCATTTCTCTTTCTGTTTTCTGTTTCGCTCATATTTCCTCCTAAACGTTAAAGCGGAAGTTAACAATATCGCCATCGTTCATGACGTATTCTTTTCCTTCAACTCTTAACTTACCAGCTTCTTTAACTGCTTGTTCACTTTCTAATTGATCAAGGTCTGAAAAGGCCATCACTTCTGCTCGAATGAATCCCCGTTCAAAGTCGGAGTGAATAATTCCGGCAGCCTGTGGTGCTTTGGTTCCTTTAAGATAAGTCCAAGCCTTGGTTTCTTTCCCTCCGGCAGTAAAGAAAGTTTCAAGATCTAATAACTTGTAGGCAGCTCTAATCAACTTATCTAAACCAGGTTCAGTTACTCCTGCGGCACTTAAGAATTCTTGCTTATCGTCATCATCTAACTCAGCAATTTCTTCTTCGCTTTCGGCAGCAATTCCAATTGCTTCTGCGCCATGATCATTGGCATACTTCTTGACCTTTTGGAAAAGTTCATCCGCTTCTGGATCAGCCATCGAGTCTTCACTAATATTAGCTACGTATAAAATTGGTTTGGAAGTTAACAAGAAGAACCCTTTAACAATCTTTTGTTCATCTTCATCAAGTTCCACATCACGAACTGCTCCACCCTCTTCTAAAACGGGCTTAATTTTTTCTAGGACGGCTAATTCTTCTTTAGCCTCATCATTGTTACCTTTAGCGGTCTTAGCAACCTTAGCGATTCGCTTATTAACGGCATCTAAGTCAGATAGACCTAGTTCTAAATTAATAGTTTCAATGTCGGCAACGGGATCAATCTTGTTGCTAACGTGGGTAATATTGTCGTCTTCAAAAGCCCGTACCACGTGGACAATTGCATCAACTTGACGAATATTTTCCAAGAATTTATTTCCTAAACCTTCACCTTTGCTGGCACCCTTAACGATTCCGGCAATATCAGTAAATTCAAAGGTGGTTGGAACTACCTTTTTAGCAGGAATTAATTCTTGGATTCGATCTAATCGTTTATCTGGAACTTCAACCATCCCAACGTTTGGATCAATCGTGGCAAACGGATAGTTAGCCATTTCTGCTCCTGCTTTGGTGATTGCATTAAATAGGGTTGACTTACCAACGTTTGGCAACCCAACGATTCCAGCTGTTAAAGACATCTAAATTACCTCTTTCTAAATTACTCAGCGTGTTTTTCTAATACTTTTTTCATCCGTTTTTCAAATTGACGTCGACCTAGCATCACAACGTGACCACACCCGGTACACTCAATTTTAATATCTGCACCCATCCGGATAATTTCCCAGCGATTGGTTCCACAAGGATGAGCTTTTTTCATTTCAACAATATCGTGAATTCCGTACATCAGATCACCTCATTTTTATTGCTTAATCAAAACGAATATCTAACAATTCAAAGATTCGGTTCAAGTCTTCGTTGGAAAGATAGTCAATTTCAATCTTTCCTTTTCCAGACTTCGGCTTGGTTTCATTGATAGAAACTTTCGTCCCAAATTTATTTTGGAGCAAGTCTTCCCCTTCTTTTAGGAAAGGTGATTTGCTGTTCTTAGTTGTTTTCTTCTTTTTGTCTGCTTTGGGTTTTAAATCGTTAATTAACTTTTCTAACTGACGAACGGTTAGAGTTTCATCGGCAGCCTTTTTAGCTAACCGAATCAAGTCAGACTTTTGTTTGACTGCTAGTAAAGTTCTAGCTTGTCCCATTGAAAGTTGCTTTTTAGAAAGCATTTCCTTCACTTCACTAGGAAGGTTTAATAAACGAAGGTAGTTGGCAATGTAAGGACGACTTTTTCCTAAACGGCGAGAAACCTCTACCTGAGTAATGTCTAAGTTAGTCATCAACATTTCGTAGGCTTGAGCTTCTTCTAGGGCGTTTAAGTCCTCACGTTGTAAGTTTTCCATTACCGCAATTTCCATCATTTGGGCATTGGTTGCGTGGCGAACGATAGCCGGAATAGTTTGCTTACCGGCAGCTTTAGAAGCTCTAAAACGACGTTCACCGGCTAAAATTTCATATGATTTTTCATCCGGATTGGGTTGTCTAACAATAATTGGTTGAAAAACACCCGAAGCCTTAATTGATTCGGTTAAATCCTTTAAGGCCTTTTTATCGAATTTTTTTCGTGGTTGATAGGGATTAGGAACGAGATTTTCTAAATCAAGCATTTGTACAGCTTCATCACTCAAACTGATGTCATTATCGTCAAACAGCGCGTCCAAACCGCGTCCTAGTCCTTTGTTATTATTTTTCATTGGCAGCCAGCACTTCCTTTGTCAAATTCATGTATACAATTGCACCTTTTGATTTTGGATCATAATCAATAATTGGTAATCCATGACTGGGTGCTTCAGATAAACGAACGTTTCTAGGGATAATCGTATCATAAACTTTATCCTTAAAAAATTTCCGGACTTCGCTATTTACTTGGGCACCTAAGTTAGTTCTAGCATCATACATAGTCAACAACACCCCTTCAATGTAGAGATCCGGGTTAAAGTGTCTTTGCACTAGTTGAACTGTATTTAATAACTGGCTTAATCCCTCCAAAGCGTAGTATTCACTTTGAACTGGAATTAAAATTGAATCACTTGCAGTGAAAGCATTGATGGTAATTAATCCTAATGAAGGAGGACAATCCACCAAGATGTAGTCGTAGTCATCTGCGACGGCCTTCAAAGCATTTTGTAAACGGGTCTCTCTTGCCATTTGAGGAGTCAACTCAATCTCAGCACCAGACAATTGAATGGTGGCAGGAACCACGTCTAAACGTTCACTAGCTGAATGCATAATCACATTTTTAATGGGTTCTTCGTTAACTAAAATATCGTAAATATCTTTTTCGATATCTTGTTTGCTAATCCCTACTCCACTAGTTGCATTTCCTTGCGCATCAGAATCAACGATTAATACTCGTTTCCCCTTGCTTGCAAGTCCTGCCCCCAAATTAACGGCTGTGGTTGTTTTACCAACTCCACCTTTTTGATTTGCCAACGAAATCACATGTGCCATTGTAGCTCCTCCTTCTTAACTAATGGGTTCTTTGCTTGGTTTTCCCGGTTTTCTTGGATACTTAATGGGAGTTTTCCGTTCCTTGTTAATCGTAATAATATGACGTTCTTCATCGTTTTCTGGTAACTGGAATTCGAAGTCTTGGTCAACGTTTCCTCCTAAAACATGAATTGCTTTAGTGGCATCCGTTAATTCTTCTGGGGCCTTGGCGGCCTTCATAGCAATTAACTTTCCGCCAATTTTAACCAACGGTAAGCATAACTCACTCATTACACTTAAACGAGCTAATGCCCGAGCAGTCGCTAAATCAAAACTTTCCCGTGATTTGGCTCTGCGAGATCCAAATTCTTCTGCACGAGCGTGAACCAAATTAACGCCACTCAATCCTAGTTTTTCCACTAATTGTTGGAGGAAAACGATTCTTTTATTTAATGAATCCACGATGGTCACTTGTAAATCGGGATTAATAATCTTTAGTGGGATGGAAGGAAATCCGGCTCCCGCCCCCACATCAACTAATGATTGGTTGGTTTTTAAATTCGAAACAAAAAAAGCTGGTGAAATCGAATCATAAAAATGCTTTAAATAGACATCATCGCGTTCAGTGATATTAGTTAGGTTTACGTTTTTATTATATTCTACTAACAAATTAAAATAGTCTTCAAACTGTTTCATTTGCTTATCAGACAACTCAAAGCCTTGTTGCGCTAAAGCTTGTCTAAATTGTTCTGGCGTCATTTAATACTCCTAACTATTATTATACTTTCAATAAACTTCTTCTCGATTAGTATTTTACTACCTATATTAACCATTATAACTAAAAAGAAGGGTTTTAGTTAGTTCCAAAATAAAAAAGATTGGAAAAATCCAATCTTTTTTCAATCGTATTTACATTTTCATTGCTTGAACTTGTTCCTTAAACCAATCATTGAACGCTTGTGCATCAATATCAACACAGACTTGTGCATTCGTTTTCCCATCATGATAGGCTCCCCGGATATCGGCAACGGTCTCTCCGTTTGCAGGACCTTCAGTTTGCACATCAATCCAGTAATCTTTCGTGGTCATAAATTCTGGGTGTAAGAGATAGAAAATCGTGTTGACATCATGCATTGCCACCCCATTTTCATTCTTATCACCATCACTACTGATAATGTCATGTAACATTTTACCAGCGGGATTCATGCCTTCAATTTCTTGTAGTGTCTCGTTGGTTAACAATGCTTTGTGAGTTACATCTAAACCAACCATCACAATTGGAACCCCTGCTTGATACATAACTTGCGCTGCATGCGGATCAGTAAACACATTAAATTCAGCAGCACTGGTCATGTTTCCTCGACCTAGAGTTCCACCCATTGCCACAATTTTTTCAATCTTAGTTTTAACTTCTGGATATTGAGAAAATAATAACGCCACGTTTGTGTAAGAACCGGTGGGTACTAAGGTAATTGGTTCGTCACTAGCCATAATCACACGATGCATGGCTTCTACGGCCGTTTCTTCCAACGGATCTGGTAAACTACCCGTAAAGTCATAACCACGCATTCCTGATTCTCCGTGAATTCTGGCCGCATCTTCAAACGGCTTAATCAATGGTTGAACCGCTCCCGCAGCAACTCTGACCTGGTCACCTTGATTAAAAAAGTTAATAATCTTCAAAGCGTTGATGGTCGTTTTATCAACCGTCACGTTTCCGGCCACCGTGGTAACTAATTTAATATCTAAATCGGGATGGTTTAATGCCACAGAAAGAGCCGCAGCATCGTCAATCCCGGGATCCATATCCATCAAAATTTTTGTCATTAGAGTTCACCATTTAAGAATTGTTGTTTTCCGTAACCAAAGCTAAAGTCCTCTGCATGGTTAGTCGCAAAAGTAATCATTAAGTCTTCTGGTCGCAAGTTAATTTCATCCTTAAAGACTTTTACGGCCTTTTGCACGTAGGCCTTTTTTTGTCCCATGCTTCGAGGGGTGGAAAGAATTTCAATCAAAATTACATCATCAGTTCTTTCAATTCCTAATCCTGCATCTTTTAAACACATTTCGTAGGGTTCGTGTTGGGTAACTACTTGAAAACGATCATCTTCTGGGACGCCGAAAGCATCTCTAGTTAAATCGTAGGCAATTTGCATTACCTTTTGAATCTCTTCTGGAGTTCTTCTATCTTTTACTAAATCAATACGCATTAATGGCATATTAGTCACGTCCTTTTCAATATTTTATTAAAGTTAGTTTATCATATTTTGCAAAAAAAGAGCCGCCGTTAAGGCTGCTCTTTTTAAGAATTACCAAACAAAGATTCCGACGATTCCGGCAGACATTAGTGAAACTAAGATACCTGATAGGAATAGGTAACCAATGTTTTTAGAAATCAAATCATTCTTTTCTTTGTCAACGATTCCCTTCAAACAACCAATAATCATACCAACGGTACTGATATTAGCGAATGAAGTAAGGAAGATAGTTAACTCAGCTCTGAAATGTTCAGTGAACATGTGTGGGTTATTGATTTTAGAAGTAATTTCTCCCATAACGACAAATTCGTTAGTAACCAACTTAGTACCCATGTATTGAGCAAATTGGAAGGCTTGGTTAACATCAAGACCCATTAACCATGCAAATGGGAACATGATGATTCCTAGAATATGTTCTAGTGATAACCATGGATTAATTAATCCAAGTAATTTACTGATTAAGGCAGCTAAAGCAACGAAAGCGATAACGTTAGCAACGATAATCAAGATTAATTTACCAGCACCTAGGATTGAATCACCCAAGAATGAGAAGAATGGTTCTTTTTCAGGCTTAGCTGGTTTTTCAGTAACTACTTCTTCAGCAATTGCTTCGCTAGATTCGTCGCCAATTTGGTAAATAACGTCTTCTTCTTTTGAAACACGGACTGGGTTTAAGATATTAGTAATTACAATTGCATTTAAAATGTTTAAAGGAATTGCGGTTAAAACATATTCACCAGGAACCATTTGGGCATAAACCCCTACCATGGCAGCAGTGATACATGACATTGACATCATTGCGATAGTCAAAACTCGAAGTGGTGATAAATGTTTTAATTGAACACTTGAAACGGCCATTGCTTCGGTGTTACCAAGGAACATCATTTCAACTGCGTAAAATGATTCAAACATTGGTTGACCAGTAACGAAGGCCATTCCGCGACCAATCCATTTGATGAAGAATGGTAAAATTCCAAAGTAAGTTAAGATATCAAACATTGGAACAACCATCAAGATTGGTAGTAATGCGGCAGTAAAGAAGTTCATTTGTTTAACATGAACCCAATCAGGAAAGGCAAAGGCAATTCCTGTATATGAAACATTGATTAACCATTGGAAACCTTCTGCGGCTCCTTTAACAATGTCTCGACCCCAACTAAAGTTAGTTAGGAATAGTGCAAGTAAAATGTTTATTACCAAAACAATGGCAATTGAACGCCAGTTGATGTGTTTGCGATCCTTTGAAAATAGAAATGCAATTCCAAGGAAAACTAACACACCAAGAATGTTAACGAGCAGATAAGTGTTCATCGATAAAATTCCTTTCAAATCTCATAGCAATATCAACGGCAATTGTTACCTATCGCAAGGAAATAAGCTATGTTTAGGCGAAATAACTCGATCTTGTATTCCTAAGCAGTTCAGCACGGTTGCTCCAACCTCACAAACATAGGGTTGGTTAGTGAAATGTTGCCCTTCAAAATGATTATCATGCATCATCACGGGTAAAATCTTGTAAGTAGAAAGACCGTCTTTAGAACGGTTATCTCCTACTCGACTTGATAAGACCATTAGCAAATCATCGTCATTCAGGTTATCCATTAATTTTTCTAAATACCGATCCACCACATATAGTTCGTCAGTAAACTCATCAAAGTCGTCACTTTCTGCCATCTCTTGTAATTCGGGAAGTTGCATGAATAACAAACCTCTATCAACCTTATCCAATTGAGAGTCTAACTCATCAAATGCTTCTTGATCAGTTCCCACTTGATGGATATCACTAAATTCTTGTGAAAATAAATAACTCACAAACTTAGAAATAATGATAGACTTGGTTTGTTTTGCAGCTTCTTCAAAAACAGTCGAAACCCGATAACTGAGTGAACAGTCAAACATTTCTCGTAAACCAGAACATGGCTTATTCATAATTGATCGCGTTCTTGTTGTTCCATAAGTCGCTTTGGGCTTAATTTCAACTTCCTCATTATCATCAAAGTAAACGTTGAAGAATCCTAACTGATGTAGTGCTGGTAAAGCAAAGACTGATGACTGGTTTAGGACATGAGTCAAGATTGTATCATTATCTGAATTGTGTTGAGCTGACTCGTTGTCGGAGCGAACTCCCAACGCAGCTAAATCTACTATTATTACTCGCTTATAACTCACTTTAAAACCCTCCCATAAGTAATCATCTACCTTAATAATAACTTATGAAATAATCACTAGCAATAAAAAGTTCGATTTTTCTTGAAATAAGTTAGAATAAATTGAAGAACTCTTGAAAGGATGTAGAAAAAAATGAACAAACACGAACAATTAATCATGTTAGGTGACTCAATCACGAACGGCTTTGACGGCCACGTTGATTTAGAACAAAACATTTCTTATTACTTAAACCAACTTTATCCTGACCTAAAAATCACTAATGCCGGGGTCAACGCGGGCCAGATAACCGGAACTTCAGAACGAGATCTCCCATATCAAGTGGAAGTCCACGACTTTGCCAAATATGACGTTGCCACCATTGCCTATGGAACCAACGATTTTGCGCACGCACCCGCTACCTTAGAAATTCTCGGTAGAATCTTACAACAACAAATTAATGAGATTAAGGCAGAAAATCCAGCAATCAAAATCCTGGGAATTTTACCAATCAACCGCTTTGACGGTGGCATTGATAATTACAAAATAGCTGGACTAGCTCAGTACACGTTTCAGGAACTACTAACTAAGCTAACTGACGTTTATCAAGCTAATCAAATCCCAGTTTTAAATTGGCGTAAACTCGCCCCAGACATGCTCACCGTTGCTAATTACCCACAACGGTTAGGCGACCAACGCCTCCACCCCAACGCAGAGACTTACCAGCGCATGGCTCAAGTTGTCGGTGATTTTTTAAGTAAAAACGTTTAAAATATTAGTTATCAATTATATTAACAAGAAAGGTTTCTAATGAAGAAAAAGAATCTAATTTTCCTCAGCATCATCGCCGTCGCCATTAATATGCGTCTACCAATCACCGCCATTCCACCGGTTTTAGGTCTCCTCCAACAGGCAACCGGAATTCCGACCAGTCAATTGGGGTGGCTAACGACCATCCCGTTGTTAACCTTTGCCATCATCTCACCCATTTTGGCTAAGTTGGGTAATCGGTTTGGCAACGAGCTGGTTATTTTTACCTTTCTAATCATTTTAACCATCGGAAGTTTTCTCAGAATCAACTTTAGCGTGTTAACCATTATTTTAGGAACGCTGCTAATTGGGATTGGGATTGATGCCGGAAACGTCTTACTTCCGGCAGTCATTAAGGATAAATTGCCCGATCAGGAAATGGTCGGAATGGCTACTTACATAACATCCATGTTAGTGATTGGAGCGGTGGGAACGGCCTTTTCTGGAATCACGACCGAACTATTTTCGCTAAAGACCACCATGATTATTCTAGCCATCATCACTTTCATTAGTTTAATCGGTTGGTTCCCACAACTAAAAAAATCCTCTAGTAAAAAAGAAGCTCCCACCACTAATACAGCAGATCAGATTCAACCAGTAAAATCAGTCTGGGTCATGAAACTGGGTTGGCTAATCACCATCTTTTTCGGACTACAATCACTACTTTACTATTCATTAATCACTTGGCTTCCTTCGATGTTTAATTCATTAGGTTTTAGTAACATTGAAGCTGGAATTTTTGTCACAATCTTACAAGTTGGTTCCTTACCATGTTCATTTATCGTGCCCCTCTTTGCTGCTAAAGGACGAAATTCTTTTAAACTAATTTGGGTTTTAGGCGTGGGATTTGTCTTCGGACTTCTCGGTCTCCTATTCCCCATCCACAACTTTATCTGGGTTAGTTTCATCTCGTTATTAATTGGAATTGGTTCCGGAGTAGCCTTTAATTTATCCGTAATTTTCTTTGCCCAAAAATCCAAAACCGCCGTGCAAACTGCCAATGTCTCGGGAATGGCCCAATCGTTTGGTTATTTATTAGCCGCAATCGGTCCCATTCTTTTTGGATATCTCAACAACTTAACTAATAACTGGAACTTAGTGCTTGTTCTCTCAATTATCGTCACGTTTATTTTATTAATCACCGGCTTATTAATTGAAAAAGAAGATTATCTCAAATAAAAAAGGAAACCCATTGGGGTTTGAAGTGAACCCCCTGAGTTGGAGTAAATCCAAAACTCAGGGGGTTTTATTATGTTTTCAGCTAAAATAAAGAAACAAGTTTTAAGTGAATATCTACAGGGAACTTCGTCCCTATTACTTATGAAAAAGTATGGTATCAAAGGAACTGCGACGATTTATCAGTGGCTCAATCTATTTAAAATTTTTGGCGATCAAGGATTAGAAAATTGTCGGAGGAAGACATTTTATGACTATTCCTTTAAAATCAAAGTTATCAAATGGCGACAAGAACATCATGCCTCATATCCAGCAACTGCAACCCATTTCAGATTGAAACAACCGATGATAGTTTGGGACTGGGAACGAAAACTGATTGAGGGACGTCTTAAGCCATATAAAGGACGGTCTTTAAAAATGACAGATAAATCTAAACAATCTAAGACATTGAAACAACTTCAGGAGGAAAACGAGCTTTTACGATTTCGGGTAGCATACTTGGAAAAACTCGAAGCCTTGGCACAGAAAAAATCTCAAACAAAGAAAAAGCCCAGCTAATAACTGAGCTAAGGCGTAAATTCAATGTTAAATTAGTTGTAGCTTTAAAAGCAGTACACATGTCGAGCAGCAGTTACCACGATGCACTTCATCGTAAATATCAATCAGGATCATCAACGTTAGTTGATGAGATTAAAAGTATTCGTTTGGAAAATCCTGATTACGGTTACCGAACAGTGACTTTAGCGCTTAAAAATAAGGGAATCATCGTTAATCACAAGGCAGTACTTCGTATTATGCGTGAAAATAATCTACTTTGTCAGGCATTCAATCGACGAACGAAAAAGTATAACTCTTATAAAGGAACTGTAGGTACAGTTACCCATAACCGTTTAAATCGTCGTTTTAAAACGAATCGTCCATTTCAAAAAATCGTTACTGATGTAACGGAGGTCCGTTGGGGTAATCAAACGATCAACGAACGTGCATACTTTACAGCTTATATGGACCTTTATAATGGAGAAATTCTTGAATGGAACATTGGTCGTAGACCAACGGTAGACTTTGTCACACGACCCCTTAAACGATTAGTGGCAAGATGTTCATCCTTACCATACCGTATGACAATTCATTCGGATCAAGGGTTTCAGTATCAGAACTTTAGGTACGTGAATATTTTGCGACAAGCTCGCGTTTTCCAAAGCATGAGCCGCAAGGCCACATGCCTAGATAATGCGGTAGCTGAAAGTATCTTTCACATTCTTAAAGTTGGCACGGTTCACAATTATCAATACCAAAACTACGAAGAGCTAGAATCTGCCATTACAAATTACGTAGATTATTACAATAAACATCGTATTAAAACAAAATTGGCCGGTATGTCACCGGTAAAATACCGGGAACATACCAGCCAATTAGTAGCTTAGAAATTCACTCCAATTTATGGGGTTCACTTCAGTTTCCTTTTTTATTTAGTCATGATTTTCAACAGCCGTTGGTCTTCCATCCGGATTACCAAAGATTTGCCAATCTCCATACCAACCAGAGCGTTGATCACGGTTCAAGTGATTAATTTTTTCCACATCTTCCGGTGTAATTTGAAAATCAAAGACCTGGAAGTTTGATTCAATGTATTCCTGATGATTTGATTTTGGAATCGTCACCACTCCTCGTTGTAATTCCCAACGAATGATGATTTGAGCAGCTGATCTGTGATACTTAGCGGCCAATTCTTCAATCACAGGGTGTTTTAAAGAAGAGCCGTGGCCTAGTGGTCCCCAAGCTTCTAATTGAATTCCGTTTGCATCACAGAAGTTTTTAATATCAGTTTCTTGCTGTAAGGGATTAAATTCCATTTGGTTCACTGCTGGTTTAATGGAGGAATGCTTGAATAAGTTAGTTAACTTTTCAATGTCAAAGTTAGAAACCCCAATGGCACGAGCCTTACCCGCCTTATAAATTTCTTCTAGCGCCTTCCAAGTCTCAATGTACTTACCAGGAACGGGCCAGTGAATCAATAGTAAATCAACGTACTCAGTTTGAAGATCTTCTAACTGCTTATCAAAGGCTGCAAGCGTTGATTCATAACCAGCATCACCAATAAAGACCTTGGTGGTTAAAAAGACGTCCGCTCTGCTTAAATTATTTTCGGCTAGACCTGCTTTTAATCCAACTCCCACACCGGGTTCATTCCCATATTTTTTGGCAGTATCAATGGAGCGATAACCAGCCTTTAAGGCTTTTTGGACAACCGCTGCTGTATCGGGATTGCTATTTTGCCAAACCCCAAATCCGACCATTGGCATTTCTATGCCGTTGTTTAATGTAACTGTTTGATTATGTTGCATGATAACTCCTTTCAAGTGATTCCTTTTGTCCATTATAAAAAGAAAAATAAAAAGAGAGAAGGATTTACCTTCTCTCACAGAAAATTTATTTATTTAGTTCCTCTGCTTCTTGGTACCACCACTTCATTCCCGTTAAACTATTAACGAAGAAAATCATATACGTAATAAATAGAGCAGGACTAGCAGTACCTTGTTTCATGGAATAGAACCATAAACAGATGGCGGTCACATTTCCTAAAACCCACGGAATGTATTGTTCTTTTTTCAAGTTCAATTCTAACAATGAACCAGTTAGCGCTAAGGCTAAAGTTAATGAATCCCAAAACAAGTTAGGATCATTGGTAAGGGAAAAGATTAGATAGATGACTGCCCAAGCTAGTGCAAAGAAAGCCGTGTATTTAATCCAATCAAACCAACTCTTAAATGATTCGGCATGAATGTCATTCGCCCATTTCGGATCTAAAATACAGAATAAATCTAAAAAGATGGCATAGATTAATTGTTCCACCACGTTCGCCCAGTTGTGCGCAATCGCCGCAGAAGCAATGATAAAGAAGGCGGATAATAAACCAGCCCAACCATTAATAGCTGAACGGTTCGAAATCCCACAAACACATAAAACCGCTAAGTTGGATCCAAAAAACCCAAAGATGGACGCCCACATTAACGTTTCCGTGGGATTTCCCATCAAAGTGGTTACTAAAATGTAACATTGTAAAATCAGGTTTACTAAGACGATGGCATAAGAAATCTTACTCCAACCTTGCAGTTGTTTTAACAACCACGTAAAGTAACCCTTTCGAAAAATATTGTGTGAATACTCTGGCAAGTTGCTTAAAACTCGCTTGTAACTATCAAACATCAAATCTCTCCCCTACATTTTTAGGTCGGATATTCATCCGCCTTGTCCGAGATATTTCATCTCTTCTTTTTTGACGCGTTTACCATCATACCACGATAAAAGCGCATCCAGGTTTACGAGAAAAATGTTTCATGACTTTCCCTAGGTGGTTCTAAAGTTTCGCAAATTTAAATTTTTTACCCCGTTGACAACTATTTTCACCTATCAAAAAAGAACCTCATTTGAGGTTCTTTTATCATTTAAATTTCGCGGTAATCTTCTTCACCAAGTTCTACAATTTTACCAGTGTCACTGTAGATCAAGTATTCAGAAAGGTTAACAATGTGGTCCCCAATTCGTTCCAAATATCTAATCACCATTAGGTAACTAGAAGCGGCCACGGCAGTCTCTGGATTAATTAAAATTCCCTTGGTAATCGCAATTCTAGTTGATTCATAGTACTTATCAATCTTGTGGTCTTCTTGCACAATTTCTGGTGCTACTTTGGCATCGAAAGTGGTATATGCCTCTAAGATTTGCTCTAACATTTTCCGAATGTGTTTTGTCATTTTGGCAATCACATCTTCCACATCTTCCATCCGTGGATTTCCCTTGGCCAAAGCAGTTTCTTTAGCAATGCCCACTGCGGCATCACCAATTCGTTCCATGTCAGTTCCGGCCTTTAAATAACTAATAATTATCCGAAAATCAGTTGCCACTGGTTGTTGTAAGGCAATCAAGTTCATGGCGTGTTTTTCCATGTGAGTTTCGTTTTCGTTAACCTCTAAATCGTGAGCACAAACTTTTTCCGCTAAGTCTACGTCATGATCAATGTATGACTTAGTAGATTGATAAATTTGTTCAGAAACATTCACACCCATTCCCGTAAAACTTTTTCTTAGCTTTGCAAGACGGTCATCAAAAGTAGTTGCCATAATTATTTCTCCTTGGGCTCTTAGCCGAATTTACCGTTTAAGTAATCACTAGTTTCTTGTTTTTCTGGATTTAAAAAGATCTTTTTAGTGGCCCCATATTCAACCAAGTCACCATTTAACATAAAAGCTGTTTTATCAGAAATTCTCGAAGCCTGCTTCATGCTGTGGGTCACAATGATAATTGTATATTCATCTTTAATGCGTAACAACATTTCTTCAATTTTGGCACTAGAAATGGGATCCAACGCACTCGTCGGTTCATCTAACAGGATTACTTCTGGTTTAACGGCTAATAAGCGCGCAATACAGATTCGTTGTTGCTGTCCCCCAGAAAATGAAAGTGCATTCTTGTGGAGATCGTCTTTAACTTCATCCCACACAGCGGCTTCTTTCAGACTTTCTTCCACCCGTTCGTCTAAAATCTTAGGGTCTTTGATACCTTGGACTCGTAAACCATAAGCGACGTTATCATACACAGAAAACGGAAACGGATTAGGTTGTTGAAAGACCATTCCTACTTTTTTTCGTAACGACACTACATCTTGTTTAGACCCATAAATATCTTGATCATCTAGTTGAAAACTACCAGTAATGGTAACCCCATTCACCAAGTCGTTCATCCGATTTAGGCACCGCAAGTAGGTTGATTTCCCACATCCAGAAGGTCCAATTAAGGCGGTAATTTCGTGTTCTTTAAAGTCCAAGTTAATCCCATGTAACGCTTCTTTTTCTCCGTAGTATAAACGGACGTCATGGGTTTTAATAATTTTTTCCGTCATGATTACTCCTTTTCAAATCAAACTAACCAAAGTGTCCCGAAATGTAATCTTCCGTTGCCACCATTTTCGGATTCGTAAACAACTTAGTGGTCTTATTGTATTCAATCACGTGTCCTTGGTGGAAAAAGACGGTCAAATCACTGGAACGCGCTGCTTGTTGCATGTTGTGCGTCACGATGATGATCGTATACTTTTCCTTTAGTTTTTGCATCGTATTTTCAATCTTACGACTAGAAATTGGATCAAGGGCACTTGTAGGTTCGTCCATCAATAAGATGTCTGGTTTCACCGCGATGGCGCGAGCAATACAAAGTCTTTGTTGTTGTCCCCCAGAAAGAGATAGCGCACTTTCGGTTAACTTATCTTTCACTTCATCCCACAGAGCAGCATCTCGTAAACTTTCTTCCACGCGTTCATCCAACTTGTCAAAAATTCCATTTTGGCGCAATGGAAAAGCAATGTTTTCATAAATGGATTTGGCAAAGGGATTGGGATGTTGAAAGACCATTCCAATGTTGCGACGAACTTCATAGACGTTAACATCCGGACGGTTAATATCCACTCCCTGATACATAATTTGTCCTTTAACCGTTGCAATATCATCATTGAGTCGGTTTAAACAACGCAGAAAGGTAGATTTCCCGGAACCAGAGGCTCCAATCAAAGCAGTTATTTTATTCTTCGGAAACTTTAAGTTAGCTGCAAACGTGGCTTGCTTACTTCCATAAAACACATTCATGTCCTTGGTTTCTAGGGCCACGTCGCCATGGATATTGATTACAAAGTTTTTCTCTAAATCATACTTATTCATGTGCAATCCTTTCTACTTAGTTCCACTCAATTTCTTATAGCAGTAGTTTCCGAGCCAACGTGAGAGTAAGATGATGGCCAAAATCACGATGATTAAGACGGCTGATGCTCCACTAGAAATCTGGTTGGCATCCGGCGTAATTCCATCTGTATTCAATTTCCAAATGTGGACGGCTAAAGTTTCTGCCGGACGCATTGGGTTTAAGAAACTAGTTGGACTGAGCGGATTCCAATTACTGTAACTAATCACTGGAGTACTTTGTCCCGCGGTAAAGATTAAGGCAGCGGCTTCTCCGAAGATTCGACCGGCACTAAGAATTACACCAGTAACTAAACCGGGAACGGCAGCGGGTAAAATAATCTTCAAGACCGTTTTAGTTTTAGATAATCCCCAAGCCCATCCGGCTTCTCGCTGTGAATGAGGAACCGCCCGTAAGGCTTCTTCTGAGTTTCTGGTTAGCAACGGAATGTTCACAAACATTAGGGCAAAAGCACCCGAAATAATGGAAAAATCAAACTGAAATTTAATTACTAACACTAGGTAACCAAACAAACCGATTACGATAGAAGGTAGTGAACTCAAAACCTCAATCGTCGTTCTGATGGTTCTGGTTAGAAGCGATGGTTTGGCAAATTCAGCTAGATAGATTCCCGCTCCCAAGGCTAACGGACACGAAATTATTAGGGTAATTACTAAAATATAGATTGAGTTAAACAGTTGGTTGGCAATTCCACCACCGGCACCAAATTCCTTGGAACTCGTGGTTAAGAACTTCCATGAAACGTGAGGCAATCCGGTGATCAAGATGTAACCTAACAATGCCACTAGGATTAAAACCACAAAACCAACCATGGCTTTAATTCCTAACAAAGCCAGCTTATTATTTTGTTCTAAACGTTTTTGCGATGTCGTTTTCATTATTTCATTTCCCCTCGTTTACCAATAACTTTAACTAGGATATTAAAGAAGACTGACATTAATAGTAGTACCAACGCCAATGACCATAAGGCGTTGTTAGGTAATGTTCCCATAATGGTATCACCCATTTGGGAAGTTAGTTGACTGGTCAATGTCGAGGTTGGCGTAATCAAACTACTTGGCATTAAGGAAGCATTTCCAATCACCATTTGTACGGCTAGTGCTTCTCCAAAGGCCCGGGCCATTCCAAAAATGATGGCGGTTAAAATTCCGGGTAAGGCAGCTCGCAAGATTACTTTGTAAATGGTTTGCCACTTGGTAGCTCCTAAGGCTAGCGAAGCCTTCCGGTAACTATCTGGTACTTGTTTCAAACTATCGATGGTTAATGAAGTAATCGTTGGTAGAATCATGACGAAGAGGACGATGGCTCCCGCCAACACCCCGAATCCAGTTCCGCCAAAACTAATCCGCATGGCCGGAACCACCACGACTAATCCGATAAATCCATAAACCACAGAGGGAATTCCCACTAGTAGTTCGATTACTGGTTGTAACATTCTGGCTCCACGTTTCGGAGCAAGTTCTGTCATGTATAATGCTACCGCCACCGCAAACGGAGTGGCAATCACCGCTGCAAGTAATGTAACCGCAAATGAAGCAGCAATCATGGGTAGTGCTCCAACTTGGGGTTTTCCATCCGGTCCTAACTTCCCTGGATTCCATTCGGTACCAAATAAAAAGTTAGTGATTGAAGCATGATTTTCGTAAAAAGTTGCCATTCCGTGGATTGCAATGAAGCCAATGATGGAAACCGTCAACACCATAATGAAGGAAACACAGATCAAACTAATAATCTTACCCATTTGATCCTGTCTGGTTGCCTTACTAGGTTTTAAAAGTTGTTTTTGAATTTTATTCATCGTCAGTTCCTTTCTCGATGGTAACTACATTACCATGTGAATCTTTTTGAACTTTCATATCATGAATACTTACGTAACCTGCTTCCTTAACCAACTTATATTGCACTTCTTTTGATAAAAGATAGTCGACAAATTTAGTGGTAGCTTCCGTTGGTTGGTTCTTGGTGTACATGTGTTCGTATGACCAAATCTTCCATTTGTTAGTAGTGATATTTTGATAAGTTGCTTTCACGTTATCAACGCTTAGCGGTTTAATTTCTGGATTTAAATATGGTAAGGAAAGGTAACTAATGGTTCCCGGTGTGTTTTGCACGATTTTCTTAACCGTTCCGTTGGAATCCTGTTCTTGACTCTTAACGGCTTGCTTACCGTGTAGCACATACTTTTCAAACGTAGAACGAGTTCCACTTCCCTGGGCCCGGTTAATTACAATAATAGGAAGGTCTTTTCCACCTAATTGTTTCCAGTTCTTCACTTTCCCAGTAAAGACGTCTTCTAATTGTTTACTGCTTAAATTAGAAACCCCATTATCTTCATTAACTACCGGAGTGATTCCCACCACGGCGACCTTATGATCTTTGATTTTATCAGAGTGAATTCCTTCTTTTTCTTCTGCAAAGATATCTGAATTACCGATATTAACTGCACCGGTTTCGACCTGACTCAATCCCGTTCCTGATCCCCCACCTTGGACAATCAAGTTATACTTAGTATTTTCTGCCTGATAGTCACTTCCGGCTTTTTGGGCCAACGGTTGTAAGGCCGTTGATCCTACTGCCGTAACCGAATTTTCTTTATTCTTACCGGCACAAGCCGTTAGTAACAAAACGCTTAAACAAGCAATCCCAACCGGGACGATTCGTTTGAAATTCATAAGCACCTCTCCTAGTAATTGTTTTCTTTAATTACAAAACTAAGTATAATGGTGAGGTGTAAAGGTCATGTTTGCTTTGTGTAAATTTTATGTAAAGATTATGGGGTGATAATTTGCAACACGTAACGTTAGTAACAACCAATCTGGATTTAGCTATCAACGTTAGCCAAACATTTAACGAACATGAATTTTTCTTAGATACCGTTGACGACTTGAATAACCTGGACCATAAAATTTCTCAAAAACAGAGTCAGGGAATCTTTTGGGATTTACAATCCTTTCCGTTGCAAAAGTTCCAATCACAGTTAGTTCAATTAAGAGCTGAACAACACTTACCGATTATTTTGGTTGCTAAAAATAAGCATGATTTAGCAACCGCTTTTAGTCATGGCTTTGACGATTACATAACTGCACCATTTTATTTTCCTGAATTTTTCCTTCGGTTTACGCACCACCAACAAAATTATCAAAAATTAGGAATCACATCTGCTCAGCAAAACGAAAAGAAGCACCCCCGCATCATCATTGACAATGTCGTCATTGACCGGCAAAAGTATAAGGCCTTTCGCAATCACAAAGACCTCGGCTTAACTCCTAAGGAACTCAAACTTTTAATTTATTTAATTGAACACTCCCCCAACGTTTTAAACCGGCAACAATTGTTAGAAGGAGTTTGGGGCGACATTTATGACATCTCCCAAACCTCTCGAATGGTAGACATTCACATTAGCCACCTCCGAGATAAGATTGAAGTTGATCCAAAGAATCCGCAACGAATCCAAACCGTTCGTGGCTTTGGTTATCACTTTGTGGGTGACTATCAAAAAGAAAACTAAGCAAAAAAGCCTAACTCAGTGAGTTAGACTTTTTGTTTTTGCCTTATTTATTTTTTCTCCGACGACCATAACCAATCATCATTGCGATTGCAACTAGTACTGCCCCAATTATTCCTAATTGACTGTTATTTTCCCCAGTTTGTGGGAGTGTGGTAGCTTGTTTATTATTCGCAAGCTTTCCATTTTCAGGACTAGTATTAATATCATCAATCACTTTCTTAACATGTTGTGCTGCCTGATCTAATTGCTTACTTTGTTTAGCCTTAGCATGCTCAGTTAAATCATTATCCGTTTGAATTTCAGTTTTAACCTTGGCTACTTCAACATCAATTGCATGTTTAGCACCATTAATATCTCCGGAATTCAACGCGTTATCAATGATTGTTTTAATGGTTTCTGCTTCTTGATTTATTTTGTCTGTTTGCTTTTGCTTAGTGTGATCCGTTAAAGAATCATCCTTTGTAATTGTTTGTTTAGCTTTATCAGCTTCAGTATCAACTACCTTTTGAGCGGCATCTTTATCAGCATCTAAATTACCAGAAACATGAGCATTATCAATTGCAATAATTCCTTGCTGTTTAGCAGCCTCAATTGCTTGTAAGTTATCACTACCATCAATTGCAATCTTGGCCTTAGTGACTTCCTGATCTACTTGATCAATTTGTTTTTGTTTTTCACTAACCGTCAAAGTTTGATCAGTTGCAATTGCTTTCTTCACCTTAGCTGCTTCAGCATCGATTGCTTCTTTAGCCTTTTCTTTAGGAGTAAACAAAGCGTTAGAAACATGAAGCCCATCAATTACAGTTATGCCATGCTCTTTTTCAGCCTTTACACTATCAGCATTCACAGCAGCATCAATATTATTTAAAGCATGTTCTCTGGCGTCATCAACTTGTTGTGATTGAATATTTTTTTCCACGTCAGTTAAGGTTTTATCATTTTTAATGTCATCCTTAACTTTTTGAGCTTCGGCAATAATGGCTTGTTTAGCTTTTTCTTTATCAAGGGATAAATCGCCGGGAACGTGAACATTATCAATGTTAGTTATTCCTTGATTCTTAGCCTTATTAACAGCTTCCCTGTTTTGGCTTCCATCAATAGCAGTCTTAGCCTTAATTTCTTCTTGAGCTACTTGATTACTTTGCCCTTTTTTAGCTTGACTGGTCAAACTATTATCAGCATTAATATTTTCATTGATTTTTTTGGCTTCATCAGTAATTGCTTGTTTAGCTCTATTCTTAATCGTAGCCAAAGATTCATAAGCAACTTTATATTGATTATTTTGGTTAACCGTCACGGTAATACTGTTTCCACTTGGCTTATAATATCCAGCTATTTCAGGTAAATCTTTGGTTAAAATCTCAACCTGGTCACCATTATTATATTTACCGTATATAGTTAGATTAGTTTGTCCTCCGAGTGATTCGTTAGTTTCTGAATCCACTGGGATAAGCGTAAAGTTATTTTTTACTGGAACAACATACGTTTCAGCTGGTCCGGCATTATTTTGATAAACAGCTTGTAAATCAGTAGCTGGAATATACCGTTGACCCTTAGGATCAGTGACGGTTCCCGAGCCAACTGCTTGAAGACCATCACGATTACCCGTTCCTAACTTGGCATCTTTAAAAATTGCACTAGGTAAGGTTAGAACAAATTTAGATTGATCTGCATAAACTCCAACTTGATAAAACATATAGTTGGTATTTGCATTACTTTGGATATCCCAATTTTTTATGTTTAGTTTTTCTAGATTCCAATTTCCAGAAAACATACTATAAAAATTAGTAACTTTACTTACATCCCAATTAGATAAATCCAAAGCTTTAACTGCTTGATTATTAAACATACCACCCATATCAGTTACATTACTAGTATTCCAATTTTTAAGCCAATCAAAATTAGTTAAATTACCATAGTAACTACTCATACTAAATAAATTATACATGCTCGTTACATTTCCAGTGTTCCAGTTAGACAAATTTAAGCCACTATTATCAGCAATCTTAGTTGTATTCTGGAACATGGAAGACATATCAGTAACTTTACTTACATCCCAATTATTAATTGTTTTTATGTTTGCAGCTATATCAGATGATTCAAACATATCGTACATATAAGTTACATTTCCAGTATTCCAGTTAGAAAAATCAGCCTTATCTAATGAAGTGGTTTGGTAAAACATATCACTCATATTAGTAACTTTGCTTACATCCCAAGCAGCTGGGTTAAAGTTAATGGCATTGGCACTGTAAAACATTTGATTCATATCAGTGACATTATTAGTTTTCCAATTATTTATTTTAGAAAAATCAGTAACATTTTTAACGCCATAAAACATTCTAGCAAAATTAGTTACGTTACTAGTATCCCAATGTTCCAATCCATCAAGATTAGTTAAAGAACTATCACCATAAAACATTCCATACATATTCTTTACATTACTTGTATTTACATCTGCCAATCCTTGAATATCTTTCAAGTTTTTCAAACCAGCAAATAATGCCATCGAACTATCACTAAAAGAAACATTTTGATTTAGTATAATATGCTCTACATCATTAGGTGCCCCATCAAAAGAAGAATTATCAGTTACTATGGGACGATAAACTGACGAATCATTATTTCCAACAATTCTTGAAAGTTGTCCTGCCCCATAAGTTAGGGTTTTAGTATCTTCAGCATAGGTCCAAGTTGAGGTTCCATTTACCCCAGTCTTAGGGGCAGCACTCTCACTTCTATCACTTAAACTTGCAGAACTTGATGTAGCACTACTACCCCAAACTTGAGCATAGAGGCTAGATAAATCAGCATCTGAACTGTTTACATCTGAAGAACTGTTTGCTGAATTTGAGCTACTACTTACTGCACTTGACGTACTTTGTGGTGCTGCACTACTACTTGCTGCACTTGACGTGCTTTGTGGTGCTGCACTACTACTTGCGGCACTTGACGTGCTTTGTGGTGCTGCACTGTTGCTTGCGGCACTTGACGTGCTTTGTGGTGCTGCACTACTGCTAGTTACTACGGGTGTGCTATCTGCTTTTACAGATATGTTTGTACCACTAACTAAAGCATTAGCGCCACCAAGCAACATAAATGTGCCTAATGATACCACAACCCATTGCTTTTTAACTTTATGTAAAACTTTTTTATCGTTAACTTTACTAAACTCATTTTTATTATGTATCATAATTAATTCACCTTTCGATATTCATGATAATTAAAAGTATCAGAACATATTGTATAATTTAGTTTACTTCAATTTTATTTATTAAGCAATTAATTATAATTTTATTTAGTTTAAAATTACAACATTTGTAACAAAAAAAGACTAGGTAATTAAATTACTTAGTCATCATACTTAATGGTTAGATTTTGTAAGCTTTGATAACTATAACCATAGTTATCACTGTGAACCAAAACGGTCAGCGTATCGCCCACTTTAATCCGCGTTTTACCATTTGGAATGATTACCTGATTCCCTCGATTAATACTAATTAAAATGGTATCTTCGGGCCAGTTAATCTTTTTAACCAACTCATTGGCAACTTTACTGAACGGATAAACCGCCAGTTCAATTTCATCAGTTGGTTGGTTGGAATTCTGATACTTTTTAATTTTTGTGATTCGTGCTGCTAAAGCTTGATAAATCGGTAACCCACCTAACGCATCAGCAACCAGATAAGCAACCAAAACCACAATAGTTAAGGCCATAAAATTGTGAGTACTTCCGACTAACTCCGTAATTAAAATAATGGAAGTTAACGGAGCCTTGCTGACCGCTGTGAAGAAGCCAGCCATACCAAATACCAGTAGGTTAAGCGTATAATTTGAACTTAATAAGCCAAACTGGGTAATTTCAACTCCATAAATCATCCCAATCAAAGCACCAACCGTTAAAACTGGCATAAAAAATCCACCAGGAATTCCAGTTCCATACGCCATCAGTCCTAAAATCACTCGCAAAGCCAGGTAAAAGAAGAGCATGGTTACTGCTACTTGGTGTTGCGCAATTAGCATAATCAACTCACTACCACCACCAATGGTTTCTGCAAACAACCCACCCACGGGAATCATCAATAACATAGGAATAATACCTAATAAATACCACGGAATTATTTTAATTTTGGCAAACCAAAGTGGTACCTTTAAAAGCATTTGATTATATAAATAGCCTAAACCACCCACAATTAACCCCAACGGAATTAATTTCCAGTAATCCAGCGGTTGAAAGACATATTGGTATGTAATGGGTAAAATCACCTTTAAGCCAAAAACGTTAAAGGAAATAAAATTAGCGGTTAACGCCCCCGTTAAAGCCGTCATCCAAACTCGAGGTTGAAAGCCATGATAAATTCCTTCCATGACTAATAACGTTCCTGCCAACGGTGCACTAAAAGTGGCCGAAAGCCCCGCTGCGGCACCGCTTGCAATCAACAGTCTTCGATTCGTGCCATGTTGATGAAATCCTTGGGCAATTCCTTGTCCCACAGCACTTCCTAATTGAATGGAAGGACCTTCTCTTCCCATAAACACGCCAGTACCATCGGTCAACACACCGGCAATAAACTTGCGCCAAAGAACTGACCACCAGTTCATTTCATAATTACCGGCTAATTGAGCCTCTACTTGAGGAATTCCCGAACCACTAATGCTAGGATAACTTTTAACTAATAGTCCGACAATGGTTCCAATAATTATTAGAGCGGGAATAACCACTAGCAACCAGCTCGCATGTTGGATTACATATTGATAAGTACTAGTACTAAGCGTAATTCCTTTTTCAATTAAAATCCGAAAGGCCGAAATAACGATTCCCGTAAAGATTCCAATCAGGGCACTAATTCCAATGTATTTCAGATCCTGATACTTTTCCTTCAAACTCACCATCTCCAAATATTCTAACTTTTATTCTATCATGCTGAAAAAATAGCGGTTATGTTAATTTTTATAATTTACGTATTTAATTACCGTAGCGGCCATCTTGCTTGATTGCTGATTAAAAAAATGAGGTAAGTTATCTAGTGCAAAGTATTTAAGTTGACTGGTTTCTGCGGTCGGATGATCTAGCAATTTTCCGCCCACTTGTTTCACCAAAAAGAGATTGGTAATTAATTGAGTTTGATCACCGTTAGAATAGGTATAAATATCGTCATCAAACACTGCCAGTAGTTGAATAGGCTCTACTTCTAATCCGGAATCTTCTTTAAATTCCCGTTTACAAGTTTCCACTCTGGTTTCTCCAAATTCCATAAAACCACCCGGAAAACACCAATCATCATTACCACTTCTTTCTTGTAATAATAATTCATTATTTTCGTTTAGTAGTACTCCTGCCGCAGTGTTTAAAATTAGCGGACGATGTCCTACTAATTGTCGTATTTCTTGAATATAATTTGCCATCATAATCCCCCTATTAACGAATTATTTTATCATTTAATAACCACAAACTCATTTTTTAAATTTTTTTCAGATTTTTTTCGTCAATCACTAACTTAATTCCGTATGATTAGCACTTCAATTCAGTAATAAATTAACTTTTTTGTCAATTAAGGCTAAATTCGAACTTTAAAACTTATCATTTTAATTTTAAAGCCGAAAGTTGAACGTTAAATCCCCATAACTAAAAATACCCTTGCACAGACGAACTTTACCTGCTAATATATTACTTGTAGCTGAGATATTAGTAAACGTTACAAATATTGCTGTGTAGTTCAGTTGGTAGAAACACCTGACTGTTAATCAGGATGTCGTTGGTTCGAGCCCAACCACAGCAGTTGGCTAATTTTTAGCCTTTTAATTTAATAGTTACATCATTGCTGTGTAGTTCAGTTGGTAGAAACACCTGACTGTTAATCAGGATGTCGTTGGTTCGAGCCCAACCACAGCAGTTGGCTAATTTTTTAGCTTTTAATTTAATAAGTTACATTATTGCTGTGTAGTTCAGTTGGTAGAAACACCTGACTGTTAATCAGGATGTCGTTGGTTCGAGCCCAACCACAGCAGTTGGCTAGTTTTTAGCCTTTAATTTAATAGTTACATCATTGCTGTGTAGTTCAGTTGGTAGAAACACCTGACTGTTAATCAGGATGTCGTTGGTTCGAGCCCAACCACAGCAGTATTTCAAACCGTGAATTTATCAATTCACGGTTTTTTTGTCATAATAATGGTAGAAACTAACAAAAAAGAATACAATAATTACCTATTAAATATAGTAAAGGAAACCATTATGTTTGATTTTGGAAATAACGTTTTAACAATCTTTATCTTTTTAACTGTCGCTCTGGTCGGACTTCCGCTTTTAATCGGAGTAATCTGCCACTACCTGGCAGGTTTCGTGCAAAGATATCTGGTCAATAATTTTAGTTTTAAATCCCAATATTGGATTGGTGGTTTAGGAGTGATTATCCACGAACTCGGTCACGCCATCTTTTGTATTATTTTTGGTCATCAAATTCAAAGCTTAAAACTCCTTAATTTTAAGCACCCCGAAGATGGTAGTCTAGGTAGCGTCTCCAATAGTTATAATCGAAACAGTTGGTACCAATCTATGGGAAGTTTTTTCATTGGACTGGCGCCCCTCTTTTCTGGTTTATTTGTCTTTTGGTTACTGATCAAATTCATTTGCAAACCCGATTACTCTACTCTTTATTTAAATACTCTGACCCCGTATAACCTAAATCTCGTAGACTTTTTTACGGTTGTTTTTAACAACACCTTTACGTGGTTAGGAAATATTTGGCAAGGTTTCAGTCAAGCTGGTATCTTTAGCCAACTATTAATTTTAATCTTAATCGGGGTAATCAGTACCACTGTTTTCAGCCTTTCAACCGAAGATCTAAACAGTAGTTATTCAGGAATTACTAGATTTTTAGAAGTCGTTTTAGTATTAAGTTTAGTTGGTGGCTTGGTACAAATGGTAATGTTTACACTGATCTTTAGTATTAAAAAAATAATCATTACCATCGCTGCCCTTTGGATTGTCTTTTTAATCCTAATTTTAATCTGTTTGCTAATCAGTTTTATTGAAATTATGCTTGTGAGTTGGATTCGGCAGTTCTTTGTAAGGTAATTGCTCCTATACTGAAAAATTTTACACAAATACTTAGACCATTTGTGTAAAATTATAATCAGGATAGGATTTTTTATTATGGAAAATAAATCCAAAAGATATTCAGAAGAATTTAAACAAAACCTAGTGGATTTTTACAATGAAGAAAAGCGTTCAATTTAACCAATTGCGTGAAAATATGGGGTTACAACATCAACCATTTCAAAATAGGTAAATAATAATAAGTTGATTGCTATGGATGATGGTAATCAAATTATGATAAAAGAACTTAACCAAATAAAAAAAGAAAATAAGCTTTTAAAAGCTGCGGCGATGATGTTAGAAAAAAATAGTTAGAAAAACATGTTTGCCACTAATTAATAAACTTTTAGCTAATCATCATCGCTTAAGCTTAATATTAAATGTTTTAAAAGTTTCACGAAGAACTTACTATAATTGGATTATTTATAGTAAAAGTAAGAGGGAAGTATACGAATATAAAGTTAAACCATTATTAAAAAATTTGGGTCATCAATTATAAAGATTATGGGGTTTCACGTCTAAAAGTAGCTCTAAAATGTATTAGGATTAGTCTAGGTAATCGAAGAATTAAAAGATTAATTAATGAACTTGGAATTAGATCTTTAATGAATCGTAGATTTAAAAAACCAGTCACACATGTTGATTACGCTCAACAACCTAATTTAATAAAAAATAGTAACTCTAATTCTATTTAGCGTGCTGATATTGCCTATTTACATTTAGAAAATGGTACTGGGATTATTTAAGTATAATTTTTAACAAAATTACCGCAAATATACTAGCCAAAAAAATTCAAGAACTATGACCAGTCAATTAGTGAAAAATACCATCTTAGCTGCATTAAAACAAAATAAAAAACCAGTATATTTACATACCGATATGGGAAGTCAATATACTGGTTTTTTATTTGAAAATTTCCTTAAAGGACATGGAATAAAACATTCTTATTCACTAAAAGGACATCCATATGATAATGGACCGATTTAAGCATTTCATTCAATCTTAAAACGTGGATTTTCCTTTCAAACAAGATTCAGTGGTTTTGAAGAATTAGTTTTAAAAACAGAAAATTATATTTATTGGTATAACAACAGCAGAATCAGAATAGCTATCTAACTATAAGTGTTCAAATTATTGCTATTGGGGAAGTTTTTAAGATAATTTTCATCTACCCTTTTTAATTTTTGTGAAGCATTGCTATAGTAATTCATTTTTGAAAGTAAATCATAATCTCCAACTAAATAAAATTCTTCTTTAGCCCTGGTGACTGCTACGTTTAAAATATTAGGTTTTGAAATTGACCATCGAGCAGATCCTTCACTTTTATGATCGGTTCCAACAACAAAGTAAACAATTTTATTTTCTTTTCCTTGAAAAGTATGGACAGTTCCAATTGAGTTATCGATGAATGATTTTAATTCATCTTTTGAAATTTTGCCTTGTAGCTTAGCCTTGATATCATTTTTAATTCCATCTTTTACAGCAGTAAATGGAGTAATTACATATATGTCATTCAAACTTGCCCCTAATGCAATTCGCAAATTTATGAATTTAGCTAGTATTTCTGTTTGATTAGGAACATATTGGCGTATAGTTGTCTGCCCCTTACAATCAATCCAAAGACTTTCTAGATTATGCTCTTTCTTTTTTGTTCCTTGAATCATCTTGCTTTCGTAAGAAATCATATTAGAAATATCAAACATAGGAGATTGACATCTTCTATGTACCCAAAGTGGAATTCCTATAGTTGTAACTTGATCATTTAGTAATTTGGTTTTATGGATATAGTGACTTCCTGAATCTGTAAAAGTTTGGACAGATCTTGTTTCTGATAAAAAAATATCATTAATTTTGTACAAATCAGTAAGCATTTTTAAAAAAACTGGGTCAATAGTTGAAACTGGTTCAATTTGAGATGGATCTCCAATTGCAACAAATTTTTTTGCTCGCCAAATTGCTCCCAATGCCGAGTATGCTGAGGCTTGACCAGCTTCATCCATAAAAACATTATCCAGTGAATTTTGTCCAAAATTTTTGAACATACTTTGAATACTGGCGGTAGTAGTGCTCATTACCGGAAAGTTTAATTGTGTAATAGCAAATGCATTTTCCAAAATTTCAGTATCTTTTGGATAAGAAAGTTTGTTCCTATTTTTTATATAATACCATGAATTTCTAATTTCACGAGATGCCCCTAAAGCAAACATTTTATGAATATTAATTGCTTCAATAAAAAGATTACTTCTTTTTTCCCTTAATTTTTCTGTTTCCCATGGTGTTTTTAATTGTATTTTAGAATTATCTTTAGAAAAATCGTAAGATTCTAAAATGAATTTATTTTTGGAAATTTTTTCATTTTCATTTTCAAAAATTTGTTTATTTTCTTTAGTTCGTGAAATATCTGTTTGAATTTTTTCGATTTTATTTCTAACACAATTTTTAGTGGTCCACTTAAATCTAAGTAAATTAGCGAAAAACATTTTCAAATTCCAGTGTCTTAAATCAGCTTCATACCTAGATAAAAATTGTTTATAATAATTCATTATTGACTCAAAATTATTTATTTCAGTAATATTATCCTTAAATTGTTTTGACTGTTCATAAATTTCATCTCGACATTTTTCTACTTCATGTAAAGCATCATTAAATTTTCCAATTGCATTATTCCACTCATTTTTATTAAAATATTTTCCTTGTAAATCATTATCTTTTTGTAAAACAACTTCTTGCACTTTATCACGATTTTTTTTTCGTCCCATATGTACGGCAAAAGAACCCCATGAGTTTATTTCTGTACCTAAGATATCTTTTTCAATATTTTTAAAAAAATCGATAGACTGCAACTTTTCCGAAAATTCATTTTTATACTTTTTGTTAGAATGGGTATTTATTTCATCAATATTGGGAAAGTCTTTTGAAATATTTTCAACAGCTGCATTATTATTACTAGTTACAATAATTCCAAATCCTTTTAAATTATCTTTCAATCTATAAGAATTTGGCTTAAATGAATTATCTTGATTATAACTCAAGTCTTTTTTTTCAATTTTTTCAAATCCTTCTTGAGGATGAGAAAATTTAACCATTTCTTTTGCACGTTTGACCATCATATCAGCAAATACGTCCTTCAAAAGAGATGTTTTACCTGTTCCAGGTGGTCCATTAACTGAAAGTAAGTTTTCTGTATCACTTTCAATTATATTTATTGCAACTTGCTGCATTAATGATTGATTGTGTTCTATAGCACTCGGCCATCTACCCAATGGAATATTCTTAATATTTAAAATTTGATTAATTAAGTTTTTATTTTTATCAATCTCTTGCTGATCTTTATCATATCCATGCAAAAACTTTGAGATCATTAAATCATTGTTAGGATTGTCTCTGATAATTTGTAAGTCATCTAAATAAAGACTATTAAGATTAACCGGATCTTTAGTGTAATTAATTTTCCCATAAAAATGTGAATTTTCGGTATAAAATTTTTGTCTCACGAAACAATTTAATTCTTTTAGAAGATCGTACCAGCTTTCTTGATTAGGATTAGCATGATTACAAATTTCTTTGATATCTGTATCTAAAGATTCTATTATTTCATCATGTTCTGTTTTTATGTTTCTAAAATTGTATTTATTTCCTTTTTCTTTTAATCCTTTGAAAATAAGTGCCGAATAAGGAAGAAAAATTTCTTTAAAATTCATATCTTTATCAAAGATAACAGCTAAAGAGAAGTATTTACTACTATCTTCGTTATGTACTTTATCTGTATTAAAATTATTACAAATTAAATCACGTAGATTTTTAGCGGAATAAATTCCTAAATATATTTCAGTTCCTTTTACGTCTTTTTTTTTTGTTATAAAATTAGTATGAATTGTAACTTGTTTGTCATTTTTTTCAAGTTTTCCATCAACAATTTTTTGTTCCATAATCATTGATTCGATAATTTTATTAATTTTTTGGTCTTTTACCACCTTGTTGTCCTCCATTAATATTAGATTATTTTATCCATTCTAGCATACTTAGATAAAATTATTTTTAAACATAACAATTATTAAATTATACATAAACCAAAATATTCCACACTTAATATATAAATGGAAATGAAGTTATAATATTGAACAAATAAAAAAACATCTTCGATGATCTTGATAAAATTAACTATTAATCAGAGTTTTTAACATAATCTTAATATGCTTACTAATTGGTTTTATTGAAATTATGCTTTTGAGTTGGGTTAATAAGTTTTTTATAAAGTAGTAATTTATATCATTTTATTGTAAATTAATAGTATAAACTTTTAAGATTGAGGTATCTAAATGACACCATTTACAATAAAAACATTTTTCCCCAGCGGAGATCCAAGTGGTTTCCGAATCTCAGAAATAACTAACGACTCCCTTCAAGCATTTTATATCCCAAAAGAAGATGTCAAAAAAATTGTAGAATCACGATTAGAGCTAACTTGGAATGGAGTTTATACCTTATTTTCTAATCCATCTAATGGCAATAACGCTTACATTGGAGAGGCCGAAAATGTTGGTAATCGTTTAAAGCAGCATTTAAAAGAAGATACTTGGGAAATTGCCATTATCTTTATTATCAACAATAGAGAACATCAATTATCCAAAGCCGACATTAAACATTTAGAGCACCTAATGTATACCGAGGCAAATAAAATTAATAATATGAATTTAATTAATGCTAATACTCCGCATAATTCATTTGTTTCCGAATCCAGAGTATATGATTTAAAACATATCTTTAAAAACATTGATATTCTTTTACGTTCATTCGGTTATCCTTTATTTAATAAAACGTCAAATTTTCAACAATCTAAATCTATTTCTGATAAAAATTTATTTCACTTAACACTCAGAGATGCAGATGCGTGGGCTTATTATAATTTTAAAACCTCTGAGACTAAAGTTTTAGCCGGTTCAAAATTAACTCCCCAAGACGGTACAATTTCATTTCAACCTAAACAATTCAATGAATTAACGAAAAATGGAATCATCAAAAACAATATTTTCAAGAAAGATTATACTTTTTCATCATCATCAACTGCTGCCAAAACTATCTTAAAAAGAAGTGCCAGTGGACCATTCTCTTGGAAAAATAAAGAGGGAAAAAGCATCAAAGATTTAGCTAAATAAAAATCGCTAAGCATAAAGCTTAGCGATTTTTTTAGTTAAATGGATTATAGAAACGACCCTGATTAAGTTTAAACAATAAGAAAGTTAACAACAGCAAGGCCACCGCCACTAATAACACCATTCCATCCGTCCAGCGAAAATTTTGTGATTCATACCAAGTTCGTTTCTTCTTGCTACCAAATCGACGAAGTTGCATTGCCGTACTGATTTTTTCAATGTTCTCAAAACTCGAAAGAATCAAAGGAATAATGATATTCGTAATTCCCTTCAATTTTTCCAACAGCTTTCCTTTTTTAGATAATTCAATCCCACGAGCTTGTTGAGCATAAGAAATATCCCAATAACTGCGTTGGACATCCGGAATGTAACGCAGTGTTAACGACACCGCATAACTAACTTTGTAACTAATACCCATCCGATTCAAACTTGAAGCAAACAAACTCGGATTGGTAGTCATGATAAAGACTAGTGCCAATGGTACCGTACAGATATACTTCAAAATCACGTTTAAGAGGTAAAACAATTCTTGGCTAGTCACCGTAAAGTATCCGGCATTTATTAACACCGTCTTGGCTCCGTATAATTTTTCGCCGTAGGTTGGTGAAAAAATAAAGACCATGATCACGTTCAAAATGGAAAAGAACAAGATAAACTTCACTACAAAAGAAACTTGGCGCCATTTCAAATCAGAAAGATAGTAGATTCCAATTGAAAGAATGGAAACTAAAACTAAGAAGCGCGTATCAAAGGTGGTCATACAGGCAACGGAAACCAATAAAAAGAAGATTAATTTTGCCGTAGCGTTCACCCGATAGATAAACGAATTTCCGGGATGAAAACCAATTGTATTGTCATCATTCATTTTCGTTTGCCCCCTTTTCCGCTTGGATAAACCGTTTAATTAACTGTTCATCATCAACTTCAACTACCTTCGCTAAGTCCGATAAACTGGTTTTACTTAAACTTGCCGCTTTAATTAACTCATCATTTTTCAAAATAGCAAACGGAGTTGTGTCGGCCAATAATTTCCCGTTACTAAATACCAACGAACGACTCGTATATTCCGTCATCAACTGCATATCGTGGGTAATAATCACAATCGTAATTCCCTGTTCATGCAACTCTTCTAAAAATCCCATGATATTAGTGTAGGTTTCAAAGTCCTGTCCCGCAGTGGGTTCGTCTAAAATCAGTAGTTTAGGTTGTAATACCAAAATAGCGGCAATTGTAACCCGCTTGCGTTGCCCAAAACTCAAGGCGCTAATCGGCCACTTCCGGAAGGGATACAAGCCACAAATCTGCAAAGCTTCATTCACTCGTTCCTCAATTTTGTCACTGTGTCGTAACCGTAGACCTAAAGCAACTTCATCAAAGATGTTTTTTTGCGAAATCATTTTGTTAGGATCCTGCATTACAAATCCCACTCGATTAGCAATTTCTTTGATGGATTCATCGGCTAATGAAGTTCCTTGCCAGGCAATCTCTCCGGTCCCCTTTAAAAAACCACAGACTAACTTCATAATGGTTGATTTACCGGCACCATTTTGCCCGACAACACTAACAAAATCACCACGATTAATGGTAAATGATACATCGTGTAAGGGATGTTGCTGCTGTTTAGAATATTGAAAGCCCACGTTTTCAACCGTAAGTAATGGTGCTACTTCAACTGCTGAAGTCATTGGTTGATATTCTGCTACCCAGTTTTTAAACTTTAATTTATCAGTGTCATTTAAATCAATCTTAGTTAATTTATCAATAACGGGATATTGGTCTAGATCGATGCCAGCTTTTTTCAAAGCACTCACATATAATGGTGGTTCAATCCCATTCTTTTCTAACACATCAGAACGAAGTAATTCATCAACTGAACTATCGCTAACAATTGTTCCTTCGTTAAAGACCACCACGTGATCAATATCTTGTGAAAGCACTTCACCTAGACGATGTTCAATGATTAAGACCGTAAAGTTGAGTTCTTTTTGCAACCGGCTAATCAAATCTAAAATTTGTAAACTTGATTGGGGATCAAGATTGGCTAACGGTTCATCTAACAATAGGATAGGCGCGTTATTTACCAACACTCCGGCTAAAGAAACTTTCTGTTTTTGACCACCAGATAAGGCTTGCGGTGCTTGTTGTAAAATATCGGTGATGCCTAATTCATGCGCCCATTTTTGCACAATTGCTTTCATTTCGGCTTGTGGAACTACATCATTTTCTAGGGAAAACGCAATGTCTTCTGCAGCCGTTAATCCAGTAAATTGGCTATCGGTATCTTGTAACACCGTGGAAATCGAAAAGGAAAGTTCAAATAAAGAAGTTTTTCCCACTTCATGACCCGCAACCGTAGATTTTCCTGTAATCTCACCGTGATCTTCATTTGGAATCAAGCCGTTAATACACTTGGCTAAAGTAGACTTACCACTTCCAGAAGGTCCAACAATCAAACAACGTTCCCCTTCATTAATATTTAGATTAATTTTCTTCAAACTCGGTTCCATTTGACTGTTATATTTAAACGAAAAATCAGTAAATGAAATGATTGGTTGAGACATATTATTCACTCCAACTATTCTTTGCGTAAACTATTATTTTTAACTCTAGTGGCCGCATATGCTTTAATCAAGATGGTTCCAAGGATAGCGACAGAAATCCAATCTAAAGTGGCAGAAAGCAGACCTTGGAAATAAACCTTATTGGCGGGTTCGCTGTAAATCAAAATATCTAACGTAGGTGCAATGGCTGCCCAAATTACATAGTTAGCAATCACTTGAAGCACGTTAAAAGTGATGATTTTTTTAACGCCAAAGTCCCCGTTTTTAATCTTGAAGTACTTGCCGGCAAAACCAATCACTAGTCCAAATAAGGCCGAACATAAAATCCAACTCCACCAAGGGGTTCCATACATCGTAAAGTCATTTAAAGCGTGCCCAATAAAACCAACAGAAAATCCAACTAATGGTCCATAGATTAACGCGAACAACGCTAAGAAAGCATAAGTAGTTGCTAAGTTGGTGTTGGGAAATCCAGTTGGAATCGAAGCAAATCGATCTAAGATTACAAAGATGGCCGCTCCAATCCCGATGGCAACTACATTTTTAACGGATAAATTTTTCATGCTTATTCTCCTTTAGTTTCAATCTTTTTCAAATCAACTTTCCAATCATTTCCAATTCCTAAATCAAAAGCATCAGCAAATGATTGTTGATTCAAAGCAATTCCAATATTAACTAGTGAATTAATGTAGATTAATGGTTCTCCTAGGTTAACATCCGCAAAAGTCTTTACAAACTTAATCTTCTTTTCAAACACGGCTTTACCGCGGCAAGAAATCACCACGTCAAAGTAGTCACCGTATTGCACGTTGTCTTTTTCAAAGAAGCTAAACGGAATATTAGTCCAAACCGAACCATAACGAATATCCAATACATCAATTGTACCTGAAACCTCGTCTCCGTGGTTTTGTGGATCAAAAATATTTAACTGACGGATTTGTTTTGGATCTAATTCATTGGTGAAATTATCAAAGTGAGCGTTGTCAGTCGCTAACTTAGCACCGTTATAAACATAAACATCTCGACCATGGAAAGTATTGCTCTTTTCCGAACCTGGTAAACGATCCGTTGCTTCGTTAATTTCGCGAACACTTTCAATTCCTACATGTTTAGCAATGTGGGTAATGGTTCCGTTATCTGGGGTAATGATAAATTGTCCCGTTTTAGTTTTCACCGCAATACTCTTGCGATTACTACCTACTCCTGGGTCAACCACTGATACAAAGACCGTTCCAGCGGGCCAATATTTCACCGTTTGGTATAGTCGATATGATGCCGTCCAAATGTCGTATTGAGGAATATTATGCGTTAAATCGTAAATATCTAGATTAGGACTAACTGTTTTGGCAACTCCATACATTGCGCTAACCGCCCCATCGTCAAGTCCAAAATCCGTTTGTAATACTAATGAATGTTTTTCAGTCATAATAATCCCTCTTTCTATTTAATATAATTCTATTTTACGGTAATTAACCAACATTAACAATCTAAAATCAAATATAGTTCGCTTTTATGCAAAAATGGTGTACAAAAAAACACCCGCCCGATAAAAAGGACGAGTGCTCGTGATACCACCTTTATTCGTAGATTTCTTGCAAAATCTACCTCAGCAAGTTACTCAATGTTCAGAATAACCTTGTATTAGTAACGTATACAAACCCGTTACTAGCTAAGTCTAATCGTTCGCTAGTAAGACCAGAAAAAGTCCATCTTCAAAAACGCTGCTTCATTCCTTCACACCAGCCAGGAACTCTCTGACAAGCATTGCTTTTTACTCAACTTTAGGTCGTATTTGATTGGTGTAAATGGTACAGGGATTTGGGTGGGATGTCAATGGTTTATGTATGTTTCACAAAATAAGCGTGTGGATTATGTAGTTTATATTATTTATTTAAAAAAATGGGAACGTTCATTGGCAGTGATAAGTTGATTGATATTTTTTAATAATGAACCAATTTTATATTGTTCATTAAGGTCAGGAATATATGCATCTTTTTTTTGAACAATAGAAATATAATGACGATTATGACCAATTTGATGAATATTAAGACTATTTAAAAGAATATAGCAAAAATATATATCATCCTTGTGAGTTGATAAAATCTTTATTGCTGAAGATTTAACTAAAAATGGGAAATTAACAAACTTATTCTCCAAAGTAAAATCATCAAAAATTATAATGGGAATATTTGTATAAATATTTTTTTCATTTGTATATCCCAATAAAAATGATTTGTTTGCCGTTAATACTGGAGTTCCATTACTTCTATATTCTTTTATTTCAGTTATATATTTATCTGGTCTTTCATAATTAAATATATTACCTAACTTACGCTGCTCCCAAAGTTAAGTGTTTAAAATATTAAAAATAATATGCTTTTACATGGGAGCAGCGTAAGTTGAATGAATTTTTAAAGATACCAGAAAATGAATCTAAAAATATAAAAAATTTAGATGAAATATTAACTGTTAAATTAAATCTTGGTGGAGTAGAAGCTGGTAAATCTAGAAAAACTTTAAAAATTGGATCAACAAAATACTATAAAAGAAAATCTGGACAATTTATTTATGGAAAGCAGAACTTTTTTAACGGTGGTTTCGGAATAATTCCTTCAAACTTAAATGGAAGAGTGAGTTCAGGAGATGTTCCATCTTTTGATATATTAAATATCGATAAGTTATTTTTACTTAACTTGCTATCTCGAAAGGACTATTTCAAATCAAAAGAAAGATTTTCTACAGGAACAGGTTCCAAAAGAATTCATGAGAAAACTTTTTTAAATTTTAAGGTTAATAGTTCAAACAACATAAAAGAGCAACAAAAAATATCAAAATTAATTCAAAAAATCAGTCAACTTATCACTGCCAATGAACGTAACGAAAAATCAGATAGTTTTAAAATAACCATCTGACCCTTTCGCCCTTATATTAAACTAGCTAAATGTTTCATAACTTTATCATTGTCTTGATTTTCTAATTCTTGAATTATATGCAGATAAGTATGCTCCGTCGTCGTCATATTAGAATGACCCAACCTTCTTGCCACAGATGCAATACTAACTCCTGCATAAAGCAATAAAGAAGCATGCGTATGTCTTAAACCGTGCACAGAAATTGTTTTTATTTTTGATTTATTACATAACCTTTCTAAATAGTGATTAACCGTATCATTATAGACTTTACCATCAACAAAAATTGGCTTATCATCCGGCAATTTTTTAACTAATTGGGAAAATTGAATCACAGTTTGCCAATCTAAAGGTATTTTTCTCATTGATGATTTATTCTTGGTTGGTGCAAAACTTCCCTTTCCTAGCTTATAATTCCATGTTTTATTAATCGTTAATGTTTGATGAGCAAAGTCAAAATCTCTCGGTGTAACCCCTAGTGCTTCAGCAAATCGTAGACCTGTTTTAGCAATTAAAAGGATAAAGTAATCCCAATTAACCTCTCCTGCAAGATCTAATGAATTAAGTAAAGCTTGTAGTTCATATTGGTGTAAATACTTAGTCTTATGCTGTCTCTGCTTAATTCCTTTTATAATGGCCTTTCTAGTTGGATCCTTTTTGATAAAATCTTCTTCTAAAGCATCAATTAAAGAACTTTTTAAATGACGGTGAAAATCCATCGTAGTCTGTCTTTCATGATTTGCAGCATAATCATTTAACAACTGTTGATACGACAATCTTGTTAAGTCAGACATCATTAAATCAGGTGCTAACATCACCAATTGTCGATGAGTCATTTTATATTTCTGATAGGTTACTTCTCTAACCGCATCCAACTTATATAACTTCATCCATTGCTCAAAATAATCGTAAAACTTAATTTCTTGTACCATTTCTATGTACCTCCATAAAAAAATAGAACAACCACAATTAGTTGTTCCATTAAAAAATAACGCTTTTATGAAGTTTTTTAGTAATTTTAGCTTTCACTCATTGGCAACGTAATTTTTTTATATAAATAAATTTTGCATTAATTGTTTTTTTACTATTTTCAAATTTTCTACTTTATGGTCATTGTCAGTAATAAGTTGATCAATTTTTTTAAATAGTACAACAATCTTACCTTGTTCCTTATTTTTTGGAAAATAAAATGATTGAAGCTTAACAATATCTGAATTTATATTTACTTGGGCACCAGGTTGACCATATTTATTCCAAACATTTTTATAATAATTTAACATTTGAAACATAAAATATATATTAAATTTATTACCAACAAAGACAATAAATCCATCATGTATTCCAATAGGAATTTTATTAATAACAGGTTTACCTACACTTGCTGCAATACTCAATATTAAATGCTCATTTGTTAAAACCCTAGTTTTTTCCATTCCTAATTTTGATAGATGCTGTTCTGTATATTCTATTACTCCATTTTGACTAGTAACATCAGAAATCCTTAACCAACCAATATTACTATCTTTTGAAAACCATTTCTTATCTTTAATAGGTCTTGGAGATGATCCTCTATAAATTTTTGCTAATTCACCTAACTTACGTTGCTTCCAAGGGTCATTAAATTCAGCGAATCTCCATGAAACACTGAAAAGTTGCTGCATCAACAATTTCTTTTCTTGTTTTAGTAAATCACCTTTACGTTCATTGGCAGTGTAAATATTAAATGAACATATTTTGTAATAAATATTTTTTTACTTTTTTTAAATCTTTAATATTACTCCTTTTAATCTTAATTTTTTTATCAATAATATCAAGTATTAATCCAATTTTTTCTTGTTCTTTTTTTTCTGGAATATTAACGAACCACTTTTTAACTTCTGACATTGGAACCAGATTTGTAATAGCAGAGCCGGGATTAGCTTTAGTTAATTTTTTTTGCATAAAATCAGCTCTAATAAAATTAATAAAAAAATTTGAATCAGTAAATTTTTTATTAATTCTAAATCTAATTAATGCTTGATTGAACACTCCTTCTTTTATACCAAATGGAACCTTTGAAATCTTACCAATAGTACCTGCGCCACTCATTATAAAATCGTTAGGTTTTATTTCAAATTTTTTTAATTCTTCAAATTTTTCTTTTGATATATTGTACTTTGTTTCATAGTTATCATAAATAGCATTTCTTTGTTCATAAACAACATAATCACTTTTGGAAACAAAAACATCCTTTTTTAAAGAACTACCAAATGGACCTCTACGAATTCCATCATTTACATCTAACAAAAATTCAAACTTACACTTTAACCAAGGGTTATCAAATCCTTTAAATCTCCAAAATAAATTTAAAAGCATAGTAATTATTAACTTTTTCTCTTCTTTTAATAATTCAATCTTACGTTCATTGGCAGTGATAAGTTGATCAATACTTTTTAATAATGAACCAATTTTATATTGTTCTAAATATTCAGCAGGATAAATTAAATTAATGTCCATTACTTTTTTCTTTGAAATATTATATCTAGATATTCCTTGTGCTAATATTTGTACTTTCTTTCTAAAATAATTTGATCTAAATAAATATCCTAAAAATAAAGAGCTTAATGAATTATTTGGTCTAAATCCAAAGCAAAAACTATTAAGATATAAGTTTGGAACAGTAACCATTAAAACAGATGACATTCCCACTTCTTCAGGAATTTCGGAAGAAATTGTGAATAGTGCATCTCCTTTATTTACTAAATTCTGAGAATTATCTATTCCAATATTATCAAATTTTTCGGTATTAACTATTAACTCATTATCAAAGATATCTTTATATGTTACATATTTTGCTTCACCATGACCAAAGTCATCTTTTGTTTTACCACTTAAACCTGAATAACTGCTACCAACATTACCTAACTTACGCTGCTCCCAAGGGTCAGAAAAGCCTTTAAACCTAATTTTTGGAGTCATTTCATTATTTTCCATTGAATAGCTCCTTAATTTTATCAAGCTGCTGTTGAGCGTCAGCATCTTGACCCACTAAATCGTTCAACATCGTACCAATTTCACCATTTAGACGATTAATTTCAGCATCCGTTTCTTTCATATCTTTAACCAACTTATCCACATCAACTGGTGGTTCTGGCTCAAAAGTATCAACATAACGAGGAATATTCAAGTTAAAATCATTTTCTTTAAGTTCACTTAGATTTGCTTTGTGAGCATATTTATCAACGTTCTCGCGTTTTTTATAAGTTTCAACAATCTTAGTAATGTTTTCTTTAGTTAAAACATTTTGATTACGTTCCTTTTCAAATTCACGACTAGCATCAATAAAGAAAATATCTTCATTAGTTTTATTTTTTTTCAAAATTAAAATAACCGTTGGAATTGATGTTGAATAAAAAATATTTGCTGGAAGTCCGATAACTGCATCAATTTGATTCTTAGCAATTAATTCTTCTCTAATTTTTCCTTCAGCTGCACCTCTAAATAAAACTCCATGAGGTAAAACAATACCCATCGTTCCAGTTGGTTTCAAATGATATAACCCATGTAATAAAAAGGCATAATCAGCTTTTGATTTAGGTGCTAAACGACCATAATCTCTAAACCGTGGATCACTTAATCTATCTTTATCATTATTCCATTTGGCTGAATAAGGTGGGTTCATTGCAACTGCATCAAACTGATATGGTTCTTCCGTTGGCCAATCTGCATCTAATGTATCACCATTGTGAACCTGAATATCTTCGTAACCAACTCCATGTAACATCAGATTCATACGAGCTAAATTATACGTGGTAGTATTTAATTCTTGACCGTGATAGCTAATTGGATAATCACCAGTTACTTGATCAGCTACTGTTAGTAACAATGAACCAGATCCCATTGCTGGATCATAAATACTACGTAATTGCTCAGCACCCTCTTTATGATTAATAGTTACGATTTGGGCGATAATTTCACTAACTGTTCTTGGGGTATAAAATTCTCCCGCTTTTTTACCAGCACTCATTGCAAAAGAACTGATTAAGTATTCGTATGCATCACCTAAAACATCACGGTCTTCATCAAAATCAATATCTTTAAGCGCTAAAATAACATCATTTATGACTTGGCTTGGATTTTTACCTAAACGATTTGAATCAAGGTCAATATCATCAAATAAACCTTCAAAATCTTCCTCTGATTCTTTTCCTTTAACTGATTGTTCTAGATTAAATAATGCTTGCTTTAGGTCAGAAACTTGAAATTGGTGCTTTTGAATTCTAACTACAATCTCATCAAACAAATCATTAGGTTCAATAATATAACCATTGTCGTCATATAGAGAATCTACAATATCGTCATGTTGGTTTTCCCAATATTTTTTATAAATTTCAATTGGATTACCATCTTCACCAGTGGCATCTATTACTGCTTTAATTGTTTTTTCACTTAAGAAGCGATAAAAAATCAATCCCAATAAATAATTTTTATATTCGCTTGCATCCATCTTTCCTCGAAGTACGTTAGCTGAACTCCAAAGCGCATTTTCTAATGTTCTTGATTCGTTTTTATCCATTAATTATCTCCAAATTTTTTTAAATCTTGACTGATAAATTTACGCCATTCATTTTGAATAACACCCTTATAATTTAATAAGTTTAAAAAAGAATGCCCGTTTGCTTCTGCTACAGACTTTTTAGCGGTTCTTTTTACTTCTTTTTCATGCGTAAATTCACCCGTAGATTCATAACTACTTACTAAGCGTTTTAATAGTAATTTATCGATTCCCCATTCATCAGCAAAATCATTAATTGCATCATTTTTTAAATTAGCTATATAAGTAGTATACCTTGTAATCACGTCATACTTATCATCAAATATCTGACCAGTTGCCTTCTCTGATTCAATGAATCTTTCAATATTATCAGCTTCAACAGTTTTACCAGCTTTTCGATATTTCGAAATTATTTCTTCGTACTCTTTTCGTGCCTGTTTATCATTTTTTTCTTTCATTGATTTAGTAGCAATGGTTAATACATAATCTCTATCAATTACCATGTTAGTGATATATACATCATCAAAATCAAATTTAAGGTCATTTTTCTCGGGACCGTCACCTGGAACATCTTCCTTCAATTTTTCTCTAACATTTTGATATGCACTCTGGTAGTAAAGATATTCATCATTAGACATATTGTAATCATCCGCTTGCTCATTCCAATCAAATTCAGAATAAGATGAGATATAGTGTTGTGTCTTAGATAAACTTTTAAATCGACCTAAAAACTCAATTTGTTCTTTTTCAGTACCATTAATTAAATCTTCAGCGTTTTCAGGGGTTGGAACATATGCTTTTAGACCATCAATTTGTTCTTTAAACTGTGCTTGCATTTGTTTAAAGTCTTTTCTAAATACCCGATTGAAAGATCCTTCCCCCGCATATTTTTCAAAAGCATCTTTAGTTCTTGCTTCCATTAATTCTGGTCTTCTGAAGACCACAACGTTTCCCTGAGTTTTATCTTTACTATTCAAACGGTTAGTTCTTGCATATGCCTGTATTAATCCTTGATACTTCATTACTTTATCCATATAAAGAGTGTTCAACCGTGGTGCATCAAAACCTGTAAGCAATCGATTTACCACAATTGTTAAATCAATTTCTTGCTCTGGTTTGAGCACTTGATAAGGTCCTTCATTTCGAGCGGTTCTCTTAGCAACATCATCAATATAAATATCAATATTATCAATATTCCAGGTATTTTCTGCATTAGAATACTGCAAAGAATAATCTTTCATTGCTTCAATTAAACCTGCTCTTTGCATCCTATTATTCTCACCATTTTCATTAATCGAATAAGTAACGGCAATTTTTATAGGATTTTTCTTTTCTTTATTAGCTTCTTTAAATAATTTATAAAATGCTAAAGCTTGGTCAATATTAGAAGTCGCTAACAAAGCATTAAATTGTCTATGTTCTGATTTTCTTGTCCAATTCTTATAGATCCACTTTACTAACTTATTTCGATACTGTTGTGCTTCTTCTGAAGTACCTTCATAAACTGAATCTGGTAAATTAGATTCAGTTTCAAGATCTTCAGTATCTTTATTTTGCGCCGTCACAAGCGTCACATATTCAGCATTAAAATCTAAAATAGCATGATCATTTAAAGCATTACCAATATTATATCTATGCAACTCTTTTCCAAACTGACTCTCAGTTGTTTGATCTTCGGGTGTTTTATTAAAGTCAAAAATTGGAGTACCAGTAAATCCATACCAATTTTGATTTGGAAAGGCTTGTTTAATTATTCGTTGCATTTGTCCAAATTGTGAACGATGAGCCTCATCAACAATAAAAATGAATCGTTTATTTCCAATAACTTTATCAAGCGGTCCTTTTTTACCTTCTTGGTGCCGTTCATTGTTTCTTTCAATCGCAATCTTCATTTTATTAATAGTGGTTGTAATGACTCCATTCTTTGATTTTTTCAACATATCAATCAATTCATGAGTCGATCTAGTTTCAAAAATAGTATCGTCACTATTATGAGCAAAATTACTAAAGTTTTTACCAGACTGATTATCTAATTCAGTTCTATCTGACATAAAAATCACTTGATTATGTGGATCTCTTTGAATTAGAGTAGCAGTTTTATAAGCTGTTAACGTCTTACCTGAACCAGTTGCATGCCATACGTAACCATCTTCATGTCGCATTGCGGAGTCACGAATAGCTTTAACCGCATGAATTTGATAAGGACGCAAAACTTTTAATATTTCTCCATCAGAAACCATATAGTTACTAATAATATTATGTGCCATGGGAATTCTTAAAAATTCTTCAGTAAACTGTTCCCAACCAGAAACTACTTTATTTTTATTATCAAGCCATGAGAAGAAAAATTTTTCATTAAACATATTTGCAGATTTTTCGTTAGCAAAATATTTAACTGCTGTTTCCTTTAATGCAACAAAGATTTGAACTGTGGCAAACAAACCATCATATTTGTTTTCAGATTTATATTTAATAATTTGATTAGACGCTTGTTTTAAATTAACATCCAGCGCTTTTTCTTCAACTTGAATTAATGGAAGACCATTAAATAGTAGAGTTACATCAAATCTTCTATCTGGATCACTAATATCATCAGTTTTTCCAGGACGTAATGCTTGTTGAATGACTTCATAACGCATCCTTCCACCAGCAATATCATCACGCCAAAAAACTTTCAAATTAACTTTTCCTAATTCAGGATTATCACGGGCTATGGTTAGTTCAGCCACATATCCTTTTGTTAAAAAGTTATTTATTTCGGTTGGAGTTTTACCAGAAATTTGACGCATAATTTCCTGCATTTCGTTATCTGTAATATCAACTCCATTTAGTTGATCACGATTATTTTGATTCAATATTTCTCTAAAGTGATTTTCAAGTTCCTTTGGTGTTGCTCTGTCTAAACTAGTATTATGTGTCCATCCGTTTTTCGTTAGGGTTTCTACAAATTCATTTTCAAAAGAAACTTCACTCTGTACTTTTCTTAAGGACATGTTATTTCACCTTACTTAAGTTCTATTTTTAAACACTTAATCTTAGTGTACCAAAAAAATACGCCACTAATTAGTAGTCAATAGCATTTAATTAAACAATTAATCCATAATTAGCAATTTATTATTCAAATACCACTAAAAATTCATTCGATTTTTCATAAAATATTTTTAATTTATAAAATAAAAATATTGTAAAATTATAAAATAATATGATTTTTCTATTGATTTTAGTTGTGCCCAACTATATACTATAAATGTGGGTTGGACGCCCACGTTCTTCCAAGATCATTCTCACTTGGATATTTATTAATTTGTTTTTAATTTACATACTCAAAAAACCTGCGGAAGCAGGCTTTTTTGTTTTAGCTAGCTTATCTATGCTTGCTAACAACGTAATTATTAAGATATCCCTAATTTTCCTAGTTGCCTATTACATTATTATTGACCCATAAAAAACACATGCTATGATATGGGCAGATGCGAAATATTCATGGTTCGCATCCCATTGATTAGTCTTTACTAATCCGTATCTATTGAAAAAATTTACGTATAAATTGGAGAAGCTCATGAAAAAATTAATTTTATTATCTACCGCAGCACTAACCTTATTCAGTCTTTCAGCATGTTCATCAGGTCAAAGTAACAAAGACACTTCTAAAAAACATGATGAAACCACTAAGACCACTAAAAACAAAGACAAAAAGACTAAGAGCACTACTAACAGTGAAAATGGTTCTACCACTTCTAACAACGGTAGCAGCTCAACTAAATCTAACAACAATAGTTCAAAGAGCCAAGCAACTACCAACAAAGATAGTAACAATGGTTCCAAGAACTCAAGCACCACTAACAAAACCGATAACAACAGTTCTAACAATAACCAAGCTACCAACACTACTCCAGCAGCTCAAAGTAGTAACAACAACACTACTACCCCAACTGCTACTGACAACAGTCAAACCACTCCAACTACTAACCCACAAACTACTCCTACTTCCAACACAACTGGAACTACGGACTACAACGTTTACACCAACCCTGGTGAATACGCTAACCGTTGGAACTAAGCAAAAAACTCTTCGTTTTCTAAACGAGGAGTTTTTTGTTTCTCCTCCCTTTGCAAATCACGCAAAAGTTTTATAATAAATAACAACAACTAACTCCGGAGGTTTCCCATGTTTACTAACACCGACTTCAATGTCTTTAACGACCCCACTTTAGATGGTCGTATGGATAAAATTCGTACCATAATTGATCCTAAGTTTGAACAATTTGCCACTAAAGCCCTTGAAATTTTAAAACAAGATGGCGACGACTGGTATGCTCACGTTGCTAAGCATCGAATGCGGAATAAATACGCTCCTGACAATACCTGGGTGGCCTTTTCCACCAACAAGCGCGGCTACAAAATGTTACCCCACTTTGAGTTAGGTTTTTGGCAAGACCATCTCTACCTTTACCTAGCGGTGGAAAGCAACATGAAGCCTAAACAACTTGATGATATTTATCCTAAGTTAGCAGCTATTCAGCCACTGGTTGCCGAACTACCAGACCACTATTTCATCAGTCGTGATCACATGGTTAATCAAACAGTTCCTATTAGTGACTATCCCGACGCAATTGCTGGCTACCAACAATACAAGTCCAACGAGGTTTTAGTGGGAATTAAAATTGACCATACCGACCCACGCCTAGGTACCGAACAACTAGAAACTGATTTATTAAAAACTCTTCAAACCTTAATCCCGCTATACGAAAAATTAAAATAAGCAAAAAAATAGCCAATCGATTTTCAAATCGATCGGCTATTTTTTATTGAAAGTCATTCCATTCCATTTCACCAGTAACTACCTTAGCGCTTAGGTCTAAAGAAGCATCTGGAAGGTCTGGATAACGTTGTTTCATTTTAGTAATGATTTCTTGGCTATTTTTACTTTCATCCATAACTTGCGTGAATGCAGTTACATAATCCTTCACAAAATCAATGTCACTCTTTACAAATTTTTCGTTTGCACCAAAGTGACTAGGAATCATCACCTTGATATCAGCTTGTTGTAATTCTGCAAGGTCTGCAACCCATTGTTTTTGGCTGGCACTAGACTTAGTATCCGCCATAAATTCATGACCACTAGTTGATACTAACGGACCACCTAAAGCTACTTTACCAGTAGCATCGTAAAGAGTTTGTTTCTTAGGATCTGAACCTAAAATGATAAATTTACTACCGGCAAAATCAATTTCATCTTGAACTTCATCAGGAATAATTACTTTTTCTGGAAGGCCATCACCTAAGACGGAACCCCATACTTCTAGTTTGGCTTCGTAACTAGCTTTGATTCTCGCAATGTTTGCAGCAGTTGCGTATACCTTGGCCTTAGGGAAACTTTCTTTCACCGTATTTAAACCAAAGTAGTAATCTGGATCACTGTATGAAATGTAGATTTGTTCAATTTCAATCTGTTTTTCTTTGGCAGTTGCCACAATTTTTTCTGCATCTTTACTAGAAAATTGGGTATCAACCAATAATCCCTTCCCATCTTTTGAAATTAAAACGGCCGTTGCTGTCATAATGGCATCGGGCTTGAAAATGTCATATGTAAATTGATCTGTATTAAATTCTTTTTGTACATAGTTTGTCATAACTATCTCCTCCAATCATTATGTTAAATCTATTATACAACATTAAATTGACTAACATTCCTAATTGCATCTATAGAAATTTCACTGCCCAAATCCAGTTCAACAATTTCATCGTCAAGCTGTTTGATGGTCGTTTGGATTTCTAGTGGTCGTAGCTCCTGATCCAATTCGTTTAGTTGGATTATTACGCTTTGTTGTTTCTCAAATGCTCGTACCAAGTTTTTCTTAATCTCAATTACCGTTTGTTGTGGTTTAACTTTCACCACGTGTTTGGTCTGTTTTTCCTGTTTGGCAATTGCCACCGTGTGGTCTGATAAATAAAAACCCTGCCATTTCATCATACCCCGGTCGTGATAATCATATTTAAAAAATTGATCGACTAGCCTTTGATCAAATTGTTGCTCATTCAAGTTGGTTTCGCTTCCTTTGTATCAATCGTTGCGAACTAGGCCACTTTTCCCCGGTAAAGCCCACAAATTTAATGGTTAACTGCGTCTTTTGCCGTAGTTTTTGTAACAATAATTCTAAATAATGTAAGTCATAGGTTTCCAAACTATGGAGTGGAATCGATTTTAACCGTTGCCCCACTCGCTGGCTGTTAAAGAAAAAATTATAATGTTGATCGTACGGATCATTAGCAATTTCAATCCAATAATGGGTCCGAGAAATCCGTTTAAAATATTTTGTTAGTCGTTCTGTAATTAACTTCAAATCTTCATTCATAACTATTACCTCCGTTATGGCCACCGACCAATTTAGCTCGCTCTAAAGCGGTTCCTCCACTCGTCAAACTATTGGCGTAGACCAATTTTGAAAAACCATATTTCCGGTGAATATTATCGATAATCGAATTTAGCTGGTTTTCCTTAATCTGGGGTTGGACGTTCGTAAACAGATTAATTTGTTGTCCCCGATTAGGTCGTAATTTACTACAATAAACCGCTACGTTTCGAATGGCTTCTCCCTCCCAATTATTGCGAAACATAACTAACAATTGCTTTACAATTTCCTTATTATCATCCGTTTCTTCAATTGTCATTGCTTGGTGAAAGCCGGTCTTTCCCGCAAGTTCACTCGCATGGTACGAAAATCCAATTCCTAGTGATAAACAACCGGCTAGTTTTTGATGACTACGCACTCGTGATGCCACCTGCTGCCCAATTTCTTTGAGGACCGTTTCAATCTCTGCTTGGTTTTGGTAGTCCTGGGGTAACACCTGAGAATTACCCAAACTCGCTGACTTAACCACCGGCTTCTCCCGGAGCTTCGATCGATCAACTCCCCAAGCCGTGGCAAATAATTGCGAACCAATGATTCCTAAATGTTGTTTGATAAAGTACGGATTGGTATGAGCCAAATCATTCATATTATAAATATTAAGCTGATTTAACCGTCGTGCCGTTCGCTTTCCAATCCCCCAAACATCCGTCAAATTTTCAATCGTCCAAATCTTTTCGGGAACATCGTTAAAATGAATCTCACCAATCAACTCTTCGTTGTGCTTGGCATACACATCTAACGCTAACTTAGCCTGGATTGGATTATCTCCTATCCCCACCGTGGTGTATAATCCCAGTTCTTTACGAACCGTTTTTTGGATTAAGCGGGCCACTTCCCGGGGATTATCGCCAAACAAGTGCCATGAATTGGTCATATCCAAGATACTTTCATCAATTGAATACGGCCAGACATCTGCTTCTGGAGTAAAGCGGCTAAACAACTGGTTAATCTCCAGATTCTTTTTAATATATAGATTCATCCGTGGTGGCACGACCTGTAATCGTGGATCTTCCGGTAAATCTCGTTGGCGTGAAACGTTGGCCTTTAAATGAAACAACTGCTTAGCCTCCGGAGAAGTTGCTAAGATTAAGCCACCATTGGTATTTTCCGCTTCACTCATCACCACTAGTGGTACTTTGAGCGGGTTAAAACCGCGTTGTACTGCTTCACAGCTCGCATAAAATGACTTATTATCAATCAAAAAATAGACCCCGCGAGGTTCATTTGGCATTACCATCTCACAACTCCTCCTAACCAATTTGCTATGGATAGTTTATCACATTATACGAACATATGTTCTAAAAGGCGTAAAAAAAACGACAAACTTTTCAATTTGTCGTTGCCTGCTATTTAAATAAATATCTGATTCCCGCTTCAATCGTGGTATTGCTAAAGGTAGGAAATTGTTGCCGAAACTTTGTATCAGAAAAACGATTACTTTCTTCGTAACGTGGTAATAGCTCTTGCAGTTCGCGTAAGTTCTCGTTCACTAAGCTACCTAGCTTAAACTGCCACTTTTTCACCACGCGGTATTCAATTGGTCGTTGAGTCAACATCTTGATGTGTTCGATTAGTTCTCGATAGGTCACCGGTTCGGCACAAGGTAAGTGCCAAGTTTGTCCGTAAGCTGTGGTAGTGTTACCAATCAAAGCCATCGCCCGGCTAGCATCCGGTGTCCAGATTAGGGTACGCAACGTATCGTCATTAATCGGAATCAAAGCTTCTTTACCTGCCTTAATCCGGTCAAAAATCATCGTGTTCGTAATACTTTGGGTTTTTCCAGGACCATAAAACTCTGGAGCCCGACAAATCACCGCTTCTAGACGATGATGTTTCATTTCCGTTAAAATCATTTCCGCTAATTCAGCACGAACGGTTGATTTTCGTCCCTCGGGTTCAAACGGACTGTTTTCGGTTTGAATAGCATCCGTTTTGGCGTACATATAGGTGTTATCAAAGTAGACTAATTTAGCTTGTGCTGTTTCACAAGCTTTAATCACGTTTTTGATCATCTTAGGGAAACGTTTTTCCCACATTGCTGATTTCATGGGCAAGCCAGCTGTAAAATAGACAATCTCACTCCCTTTTACAGCAGCAACGGTTTCTGCCTCGTTTAACAAATCAGCCGCCACTAATTCATCAGTTTCGTTAACTTTTTTGGGTTTTCGACTAACTAATCGAATGTCTTTCGTATATTTACTATGCAATTCTTTGGCAAGCTCTTGTCCTATCTGACCATTACTTCCTAAAATTGTTTGCATCATTGAACCTCCGCTAAAAATCTTTTCGCAACTGCATGGGCTGAAAATGGGTTTTGCCCGGTAATTAAGCGCCCATCTTGAATCGCAAATTCACTATAAAAACGTTTCTTGGTAAATTTTGCTCCTCGTTTGGTAGCCATCGCTTGGTTTAAAAATGGAACCACGTTTTGCTTTCCGGCAATAATTTCTTCTGCCGTGGTAAATCCAGTAACTTGTTTGTTCTGAATTAGATAGTTCCCTTGCGCATCAGTCAAATTAAATAACCCGGCAATTCCGTGACACACCGATAATAGGTAGCCACCCTTTTGATAAATTGCTTCGGCAATCTTTTGTAAGCCCTGGTCATCAGGAAAATCCCACATTACTCCATGACCACCCGTATAGTAAATGGCAAAATAGTCGTCCGGATTAACCTCACTAGGTTTTAAGGTCTGACACATTCCTCGTTCAATGAAATCATTAGTTTCATAAACCTGCATAATCTCTGGGGTGGTATACTTCATACTTCTAGGGTCTAGAGGGACAAAACCACCCTTAGGACTAACATAATCAACTGCGATATTTGCTTTTTGCATGTCCGCTACAAACTCAACACTTTCCCCTAACCACAGACCGGTGGGTTTATCGGTGTTTCCATAATGTGCGACATTTGTTTCTACTATTAATACTTTTTTCATTTTATTCTCCTAATCATATTATAAACATTTAACCGATATTTATCTAAAAATGCAATTAAATTAACATAAAAAAGACCCTTATTAACTAATTGTTAATAAAGGTCCATGGTCACTAATATTTCTTTCCCAAAATATCCAAACTATAGTCATTGCCATCCATAATGGCAACATCTGGTAAATGGGCCCATGGTTCAAAACCAAAGTGTTTAAATAATCCCTGACTGGGTAGATTATGCGCGAAAATGAAGGCTAAAATCGTCGTGATTCCGAGTTGTTTTACCTGCGATTCCACAAATTGAATTGCCGCCTTCCCGATGCCATGATGTTGTTTCGTTGCAGCTATATAAATTGAAATCTCAGCCGTTTTTCCATAGGCTGGACGTCCATAGAAAGCTTCCAAAGAAACCCAACCCACGATTTCATCATCCAACATGATTTTCCAAATCGGATAGTGATCTGGGGTAAATGCGGCAAACCACTCCTTACGACTAGCCACTGAAACTGGTTCGGTATCAGCCGTGGCTAAGCGAGTCGGCACCGCCTGATTATAAATAGCGACAATGATTGCTAAATCATTTGCTTGTGCTAATTCAAATCTCATTTTAATCCTCCAAAGCTTCTCGAAGTCTTTCTTCCTCTTTAGAAATCCGCATCCGAATTACTAATTTCAAAACTTTAACGATGATAGTTGCAACCACTAACGTGAAGGCAATCGTGATTAAAGTTGCCCCGACTTGAATTCCCAGTAGATGCCAACCACCACCTTCAAATAAACCATTTTCGGCGATATCTGGATTAACGGTCTTCGTGGCAAAGAGTCCGGTCATGATACTACCGACAATCCCAGAAATCCCGTGGCAACCAAAGGCATCCAAGGTATCATCAACCTTGATAATGGGTTTGATTTCATTAATAAAGAAGTAACTGGTAGCCGTAGCCACTAACCCAATTGCCATCGCTCCACTAATAGTTACATACCCACAGGCTGGTGTGATAGCAACCAAACCACAAACGGCTCCGGTACAGATTCCAATTAAGGAAGCATTTCGTTTCATGAAAACGTCCAAACAAATCCAAACTAACATAGCAGTGGCAGTAGCTACCGTGGTGGTCAACATCGCCTGCATGGCAATTCCGTTCATTCCTAAAGCTGACCCGGCGTTAAAACCGTACCAACCAACCCACAGCATCGAAGTTCCTAATACCACCCAACTCAAGTTAGCGGGACTTCCCGTTTGCTTAATCAAGCGTGGTCCTAAGAACCAGGCTAGTACTAACGCGGTGATTCCGGCATTAATGTGGACCACTAAGCCCCCGGCAAAGTCGAGCGCACCAAAACTTTGCAGGAAGCCTCCACCCCAAACCATGTGCACCATCGGATAGTAAATGAAGATTGACCATAAAATTACAAAGGAGATTAAGAATTTAAAGTCCATCCGTCCCACAATTGCTCCCACAAATAAGGCTGGCGTAATGATGGCAAACATCATCTGGAAAATTAAATAAGTAATGTTATTAATTTTGCCACTCGCAAAGGTAGAAGCCGCATCAAACTTAACGTTATGCAACATGAAGTTATGCAAATCACCAATAAAATTCCAATTATTGCCGGAAAAAGAAAGGGAATATCCCATAATCACCCACAACAATACAGGAATACTACACATAATAAAAACGGACATCAACGTATTATTGACTTGTTTTTTCGGAACCATTCCACCGTAGAAGAATGATAGTCCCGGAGTCATAAAAAAAACTAAGATCGAGCAAATAAAAATAAACACCAGATTGATATCCATTAGAAAGCCTCCATATCAGCATTAAAAAATAATTAATGTGGATAGTATAGCCTTTTATTTTAAGAAAAAAAGCTTTGATGTCGTCAATCGTGACATCAACCAATTTTTTATGTAAAAAAGAGTGGACTCTGTTAATACAGAACCCACTCTTTCATTTTATTTAAGCTGTTTTTTGCGTGTCATCAAAAATCGAATAATTCTTTCGATCTAGGTATCTAGCTCCGACCGGCGTTGCGTATAACTTCACTCCGTCTTTTTCAAACATTTCCAAGTCAGAAATACGTTTCATTAAGCCACGTGCTTCATTATCGGTTAAATTTTGATTAGCATAGTTAAATTTCAAGCTACGTACTTTGTGTTGTTCTGTTTTAAATACTAATTCTAAGACCTTCATAGACATTCTCCTTTTTATTCAGCAATTACGTTAGTGTCGTTAAGCATAACCTTTTGGAAAGTATCTCCAGATAAATCGGCTAACACTTCTCCAAATTTAATCAATTTTTCTTCAGAAACATTGGCAACTAAGTTAGGATAATTTTGACGTACTCCCTTTTCATGACCATCTCCAATCATGGTGTAACTTGCAGTTGATTTAATCCAGCTCTTTTTCATATCTCTTCTCCTCTTGGGTAGTTATTTTTATTTTGTAATCGGTTGGCCAACCCTTACATCTACTAGTAACGAAATGGACCCCTCGATGTGTCACCCCAAATTGGTTTTATTTTCGTTTTAATTTTCAACCGCCATTGGTACAGGGTTTTTCGGGAAACATTTAATTCGACTGCTAGTTGAGAAATAGTCTTACCTTCGATAAATAATCCGTTCAATAGCCGTCTTTCATCAGCGCTTAAATAGGTCAGAACTTTTTCATAGACCAACTTCGTTTCACTATTGGCACTAACCTCATCGGTAAAAGCTAGGTTAGCAAAGGGGTCGTCTACCCCCCCCGGGATTTCTATCCCTTGTTGCAAGCGGGTTTGGCGGCGTAATTGATCTAACAATTTCCACTTAATTGATTGATAAATATAGTTCAACAACTGTTTTTCGTTGTCGTAGTCATGGGGATATTTTAAATAAGCATCTATAAATTCCAAGCGTGAATCTTGGACTAAATCCTGATAATGGTCCTGATAAGGACGAATATTCAATCGTTTCAACACTCCAAAAATCACTACTTCGTGATCACCAGCCTGCATAAACGCAAAAGCGGTCTGTTCCGTTCTCATATTTTCCAAATAAAAAACTCCTGTCATTTTAATCTGACAAGAGTTACGTAAATTGATTCACTTTTTAATTATTTAATTTCAATAATTGGATTACTAATGACGATTTGACCATCAACTAATTGATACAACAAGTGGACTAATTCACCATCTGCTTTAACAACGTTGATCCGTTTGCGGTCACGCATAAAACCATCAATGATAGGATCGCCGGATTCGATAATCCCCGTCTCTCCTTGATAGTTAACGAATACATCGTACATTTTATAGTTCATTGATCCCACTTGAATGCGGTTAATTTGGACTTTTTCCACTTAAACTTCCTCCCTGGCTTTCGTGTACTACTACAATATCACAAAAACCGGCTTAAAAAGCTTAGTTATCGCGTTTAACCACTTTAATTGGATCCGTTCCCACTACCATTTCATCACAAATATTTAAGAAGAGTCCGTGTTCCACTACTCCAGTTTGTTCCTTAAGGGCTTTGGCTAATTTAGCTAAATCAGCATCCTTTGGAATTTTAATGTTGATAAGGTAGTTACCTGATTCAGTTTCCAAAATATCACCATTATCTTTGAAGCGGAAGTTTGGTTCATAACCGTTATCTTTCAAGTAACGGAAGACTCCCATTCCTCCAAAAGGAACTACTTCAACTGGGAGAATTTGTCCGGATAAACTCTTCATTGGTTTTGTAGAATCCACAATCCAGATACTCTTCTTTGACATGTTAGCAACTAGTTTTTCAAATAGTAGCGCTGCTCCACCACCTTTAATTCCATTCAAATGTTCATCAACGGCATCAGCGCCATCAACCACAATATCAACTTCATCAATGGTGTTAACATCTAACATGTCCATCCCCAAGCTTTCAGCTAGTGCTTGCGTCCCTACAGAAGTTGCCACACATTCAATGTGTAGTCCCTCTTTTTCGATTCGATCATGCATTGCTTTAACAAAGTAAGCTGAGGTGGTTCCTGATCCTAATCCCAACACAATGTTGTCTGGAATTTTAGCAGCCACGTATTCAGCAGCAGCTTGTTTTTCTCTTTCAATTTCTTTTTCAGAAATCGTGTCGGCCTTAATCACGCTCTTAATTTGTTCTTGCGTTGGAATTGAGTTTTGCGCACCAGCAATTTGCACCGTTAATGAAGAAGCATGGTTAGCGTACAACATGGCTTCTTTAATATTAGAATTATCTAATTCTAATTGAGATGCTAGCGCTCCGATGAAAGTATCCCCGGCAGCAGTCGTATCCACTGCTTTTACTTTAAAGGCAGGTACAAATGCGTGTTCCAATGGAGTTGCAAAGAAAGAACCCCGAGAACCCACCGTAATAATCACCATTTGAATTCCTTTTTTAAAGAAAGCCATAGCGTTATCTAACATAGAAACTTCGTCTTCAACTTCAATCCCAGTTAAAGTGGCTGCTTCCGTTTCGTTCGGTGTAATTACATCGGTTAATTCCAATAATTCATCCGGTAACTCTTTGGCAGGAGCCGGATTTAAAATAGTTTGCACTTGATTTGCCTTAGCAATCTTAAATGCTTCAATAATTGCTGGAATTGGAATTTCCAATTGTGCAATTACTCGATCTGCATTTTTAATTGCATCCGCATGGGCAGCCACATCTTCAGCAGTCATGGCCATGTTAGCCCCACCATAAACATAAATTGAATTTTGTCCCGTTTTATCAACGGTAATGTAGGCTTTTCCCGTTTCGTGTTCATCAGTAGTAATCACGTGATCAACATTCATGTGGTCAGCTTTAAAACCGTCCATCATTAATTTAGCATCATCATCATTACCTAACTTAGTAATAAAAGTTGTTTCTGCATTGGAACGAGCAGCAGCAATTGCTTGGTTTGCACCCTTACCACCACCGTGTGATTGTTGATATGTATCAATTGCCAAAGTTTCCCCTGGTAAAGCATACTTTTCAACGTTTAAAACTTTATCTACATTGGTAGAACCAACAACAACAATTTTTTTATTCATTATCATTACCTCCGCTTTCAATAATAGTATACTCCAATAATAATTTTTGTGTAAGCGTTTCCAATTATATTTAATTCAATCTGAGATTGTGAATAATTTTATTAAATTTGCTACTTAAATTTTCAGGCTAGATGTTGATATAGACACAACCAGTCCAAACCGCCTACACAACCGCCTTTGTGAAATATGTAATTATTGCGATTAACCCCTTGCATTAGTGATGTAAATCGCTTACATTAGTACCTGTATTAAATATCTATCAAATCAATTTTGCCTAACTTGTTTTAGGTTTTCTTTATTCGATAGATTGCTCATTTTATAACTAGATTAATTATTATATTTAAAAGGAGATTTATCATGGCTGACAAAATGAAAGCTTTAGTAATGACTGGTAAACAAGAATTAAAAATCGAAGAACGCGATATTCCTACTCCAAAGGATGACGAAGTTTTAGTTGAAGCTGCTTACGCTGGTATCTGTGGTACTGATAACGCATTATTCAACGGTCTTCCAGGTTCAGCCGATGCTGTTCCTCCAATCGTATTAGGTCACGAAAACTCAGGTGTAATCGCTGGTCTTGGTAAAAACGTTAAAGGTCTTAAAGTTGGTGACCGTGTTGCCATCGACCCAAACATCTACTGTGGTAAATGTGAATACTGTCGTACAGATCGTTTCGAACTTTGTGACAACCTTTCAGCAGTTGGTGTTACTCGTGATGGTGGTCTTGAACAATACTTCACTGCCCCAGAAAAAGTAACTTACAAGTTACCTGACTCAGTTTCATTAGCAGCTGCTAGTTCACTTGAACCAATCTCATGTGCCGTACACACTATGAAGATCATGGAAGACATCACTCCTTACCAAAAAGCATTAATCATTGGTGACGGTTACATGGCTAAATTATTTGCTCAAATGTTACGTGCTTACGGTATCCAACGTGTAGACATGACTGGTAGAAATGATGAAAACCTTGCTAAAGAAAAAGCAGAACTTAAATTAGACAAAGTTATCAACACTACTAAGGAAGAAATTACTGAAAACTATGACGTCGTAATTGAAGCAGTTGGTACTCCTGAAACTCAAGAAGCTGCCGTTGAACACACTAACAAAGGTGCTCAAGTTATGATGTTTGGTGTGGGTGCTCCAGGTCAAACTTTCAAGATGAACACTTACGAAATCTTCAAGAAACAATTAACTATCAAGGGTTCAATGATTAACCCTAACGCCTTTGAAGACTCAATCGCATTAGTTGCTTCTGGTGCCGTTGAAATTGAACCATACCAAGACAACATTTTGAGCCTTGACGAAGTTGAAGGTGTATTAAACCACACTACTCCTAAAAAAGGTAAATCAGTTGTTGCTGTTAACCCTAACCTTAAATAAGAATTAACCGAGGAGAATTTATGGCTGACACTAAACCGAAAAAAACACCTCGTACGATCTCAATGAAAACCTCAATTTTTTACTTTATTATTTCATTAGTAATTAATTCATTAGGTAACGTTTTAACTTTAGTTACTAGTGCCAAAGTTTTCCCTTCTTTTCTAGGTTCAGCTTACTGGACTGCTGCAGAAACTAACTTAGGGGTAGCTTTTCACTGGAACCTTTTCTGGGCATTCTTAATTTTAGGAATCTTAATTACGGTTTTAAACGCTATCTTAGTTAAACATTGGGATTGGGGTCGCGCCTTAGGAAACGTCATCTTCATGGTGCCTTTCTCATGGCTTATCCAAACATTCTATGATTTATTAACTACTACAGTTCACCTACCCGAAGCTAGAACCCCAATGATGATTGGTTTATACGTAATCTTAAACTTCTTCGGAGTTGCTTTGATTGCGATTGCCATCTCAATCTATCAACGAGTTAACCTTGTGTTACACCCTGCTGATGATTTGATGCAAATTCTTCGTTTTAACTACTTCAAAGGTGCTGCCGGTAAAGCAATGTGGGCTTCATACATCCCGCCTACTATTATGGGAATTGTTGCTTTTATTATCACTGGTAAATTTGAATACTACGGTATCGGAACTATTTTCGCCTTCCTTTTCCAAGGTAACATTACTGGAATTGCGGATAAATTAGTTTTCCCTCACCTAATTCACCAAGCAATTGACATTACTCCTGAAGCTGAAAGCGATGGAACTACGGTTGCTGAAATCATTGATGAACAAACCGATGGATCACTTGATGAACAAAACAACGAAAAATAAAATTTAAAAAAAGTTATATTTTCAAGCATTCAGATTTTAATTAATCTGAATGCTTTTTTTTACATAATCGTGAGCAAATTCACGAAAAAGAAAACAAACAATCCGAACATTATAACGAACATTCGCTTTTAATCACGAAGTATTTGTTCATCACTTAAGATAATGTTAAGAAAAACATTTACAATCCTTAACTGTAGGACTATTATTGTAACAATCGCGTTTTAAAAATTTGGAGGTGTTCATTAATGACAAGCTTACGTCACAGCAAGCTACTATCATTTGCTATTGTCGGAGCATCAGCTTTGGCTTTAACCTTGGGAACCCAAGTAAAGGCTAACAGCGATGCTTCAAATAAAACCATGTCAGTTAGTTCTAAATCAACTATCACGACCATGGATTCATCATTAAATACCGACCAATATGGTGCACAAAACTTAAACAACACCATGGAAGGTTTGTATCGTTTCACAGGAGGAAAGCTTCAGCCTGGGGTTGCCAAATCCATCGCTAAGCCAACCAACGATGGGAAAACTTATACCATCGATTTAAAAAAGACCAAGTGGTCTAACGGTGATCCTGTAACCGCTAATGATTTCGTGTATGCATGGCGTCGAATTGTCGATCCTAAGACTGGGTCACAATACTCATACATCTACAGTGGTATCGAAAATGCTGATGACATCGTTGCCGGAAAAAAGAAACCAGAAACTTTAGGAATTAAAGCCCTCAACGATTACAAGCTAGAAATCACTTTGGAACATCCCATTCCATACTTTGATACTTTAGTTTCTGGAGGCCAATTCCTTCCTATCAACAAGAAAGCCGTTGATAAAGCTGGGGATCAATACGGATTAAACAGTAAGGATATGATTTTTAACGGACCATACAAGCTTGAAAACTGGAAAGTTGGAGACACCGAATGGCACGAAGTTAAAAACAAATCTTACTGGAACGCTAAAAACGTTAAATTGAACGAACTTAAATACTTCTATATATCTGATCCAAATACTGGATTAAACCTTTATGACACTAACATGTTAGATCGTTATCAAGATTTAAGTGGTGATTCTGCTCGTCAATTAGCTAAGAACAAAGACTTCACAACTGAGGCATCTAACAGTACCTACTACCTACAAGTTAATGAAAAGAAACTTCCTTATATGAAGAATGAAAAACTTCGTCAAGCAATGGCTTTAACCATTAACCAAAAGGAACTTTCAGACATCATCTTAGGTAAGACTGGTAAGCCAGTTAATGGACTAGTTCCAAGTAAGATGGCTAAGAACCCAACTACCGGAGTGGACTTTACTAAGGAAGCTTCTGTCTTAGCTGATAAGAAATACACTAACTACGATCCCGTTCTTGCTAAAAAACTATGGCAAGAAGGTCTTAAAGAAACCGGTCAAAAACGAGTTGATATTACTTTAACTGCTGATAACACCGATACTACTAAGAAGATGGCCGAATATCTTCAAAGAAACATGGAAAAAGATCTTCCTGGTTTCCACATGACCATCAGTAGTGTTCCATTCAAGACCCGTTTGCAACGTCAAACTGCTGCTGACTTTGACATGGTAACCACTGCTTGGACTGCCGATTACCCAGATCCAACTAACTTCTTGGACCTTCAAGTAACTGGTAACTCTAACAACAACGGTTCATGGTCAAACAAGGAATATGACGAAGCCGTTAAGAAGGCTGAAACTGTGGACGCTAACAATCCTGAGGCTCGTTGGAATGATATGTTGAAAGCTCAACACATCCTTACTTCAGAACAAGGAGTTATCACCACTTACCAAGGAACTACAGCTGCTTTAACTAAACCTGGTGTAACTGGCTTTAAGGTAACCCCAACTGGTATGTACGACATGGCCGCAGTTAACAAAAAATAAAGGAGGTTAATTTCAAATGACGAAATATATTTTAAAACGACTCTTTTACTTAGTTTTAACTTTATTAATTATCGCTTCCATTACCTTCTTTATGATGAAGGCCCTACCAGGAACGCCTTATACTAACCAAGCTAAAATGAGTCCCGCTCAATTAACGATGATGAATCACAAGTATGGATTTGATAAACCATTGGTAGTCCAATACTTTGTTTACCTAGGTAACCTACTTCATGGTGATCTAGGAACATCATTCCAATTCAATAACCAACCCGTTACCCAATTGATTGGTGACCACATCGGTCCATCAATGCAATTAGGACTTCAAGCAATGATTATTGGTAGTCTTTTAGGTATCATCCTCGGAAGTATTGCTGCCATTAAAAAGAACACTTGGGTAGATGCATTAGCTACCATCGTTTCCATCCTTGGTATTTCTATTCCTAGTTTCGTGCTTGCCATCTTGCTTCAATTCTACTTTGGTTACAAACTTCAATGGTTCCCAGTTGCCCTTTGGCACAACTTCAGTTCTTCAATTCTCCCAACCCTTGCATTAGCAGCATTCCCACTTGCAAGTATTGCTAGATATATGAGAACTGAAATGGTGGATGTTTTAAGTAGTGACTACATTGAATTAGCCAAAGCTAAAGGTGATAAAACTTCCGAAGTTATCACCAAACATGCCATTAGAAACTCATTGATTCCAATCATCACCGTTATCGGTCCTATGGCCGTTACCATCATGACTGGTTCAATGGTGGTTGAATCAATCTTTTCAATTCCTGGAATTGGAAGCCAATTCGTTCAATCAATCTTAACTAATGACTACCCTACTATCATGGGACTTACATTATTCTACTCATTACTAATGGTTGTTATTATCTTGGTTGTTGATATTCTCTACGGGGTAATCGATCCACGAATTAGACTTGGAAAGGGAGGAAAGGCATAATGAGTGAAAAAGTACAACCACAAGAAAATGACTTTAAATTTTTAAATAATGACTTAGATAACATCCCTTCAGAAACATTTGGGACTTCAAGAACTTATTTTCAAGATGTTAAACGTCGTTTCTTCCATAATAAAATTGCAATGATTTCCGCAGTTCTTTTAATATTTGTGATTCTCGTTGCCTTTCTTGGACCAGCGTTCATTCCAACTGATCCTAATGCTCAACAAGTGTTGTTCGCCAACTTACCCCCTAAACTAGGTAACTTAAACATTCCTGGTTTTAACGGTATGCAAACCATTGGTGGTCACACCTTTGATGCCTACAAAGCTGCTCATGTTCCGGATGGTACTTACTACGTATTTGGAACTGACTACTTAGGTCGTGATTTATTTGCCAGAATTCTTTACGGAACTCGTCTTTCAATCATCGTTGCCTTAGTTGCTACCCTACTTGATTTAGTAATCGGAGTTCCTTATGGAATTGTTTCTGGTTTAGCTAAAGAAAGAACTGATACTTTCTTACAAAGAATTATCGAAATCATTTCATCAGTTCCTGACTTAATCATCGTTATCCTTCTTTTAATCGTTTTGAAACCAGGATTAACTTCAATCATCGTTGCCATTGCCTTCACTGGTTGGATTACGATGGCTAGATTGATTAGAGCTCAAGTATTTACCCTTAAAACTAATGAATATGTGCTTGCTTCAAGAACTTTAGGTGAATCACAATTCAAGATTGCTACTAAACACTTAGTTCCTAACCTTAGTTCAACCATTATCATTCAAACCATGTTCTCAATTCCAACTGCTATCTTCTTCGAAGCCTTCTTGAGTTTTATCGGAATCGGAATTCCTGCTCCTAACGCTTCTCTAGGTACTTTAATGAACGATGGACAAAAAGCTTTCCACTTCTTGCCTTACCAAATGTGGATTCCAGCAATTATCTTGAGTTTGATTATGATTACAACCAACTTAGTGGGTGATGGGATGCGTGATGCATTCGATCCCCAATCTGATTAGAAAGGAGGACCATGATGACAGATAAAGTCTTAGAAGTTAAAAACCTAGAAGTTGATTTCACTACTCTAAACGGAACCGTTCATGCCATTCGTGATGTAAGTTTCGACCTCAGTAAAGGAGAAACCTTAGCCCTCGTTGGGGAATCTGGTTCTGGTAAATCAGTTACCGTTAGAAGTGTTATCCAACTATATGCCAAAAACGCAATTGTAACCGGAGGAACCGTTTCTTATAAAGGTGAAAATCTTTTAAACAAGACGCCTAAAGAAATGGACAAGATTCGGGGAAAAGATATTTCCATGATTTTCCAAGACCCCATGACCTCTCTTGATCCTACGATGACCATTGGAAAGCAAGTTGCGGAACCCCTTATCATCCATAAGGAAGCTAGCAAAGCTGAAGCTACTAAACGCGCATTAGAAGTGCTTGAATTAGTGGGAATTCCTAACGCTAAGGGTCGTATGAATGATTACCCTCACCAATTCTCTGGTGGACAACGGCAACGGATCGTAATTGCCATGGCAATCATTGATAACCCAGAAATTTTAATTGCCGATGAACCAACTACCGCTTTGGACGTTACCGTTCAAGCTCAAATCATCAGTCTTTTAAAAGATCTCCAAAAGAAAATTGGAACTGCTATTATCTTCATCACTCATGATTTAGGAGTGGTGGCTGGAATTGCTGATCGAGTTGCCGTTATGTACGCGGGTAAGATTATTGAATACGGTAAAACGGAAGAAATCTACTACAACCCTAAACACCCATATACTTGGGGCTTATTAGACTCAATGCCTACCCTAGATATTAAAGGTAAACGACTAAAAGCCATTCCTGGTACTCCTGCAAACTTAATTAACCCACCTAAGGGTGATGCATTTGCACCTAGAAATGAATTTGCTCTAGCAATTGATGAAAAAGAACAACCACCTTTCTTCAAGGTGACCGACACTCACTACGCTGCAACTTGGTTACTAGACCCTCGTTCACCTAAAGTAGTGCCACCATTGTCAATTCAAAATCGTTACAAGAAATATAAAGAAGTTGGAGGAGAAAACAATGGCTAAAGAAGAAAAGAACGGACGTAAAGTTGCCGTTAAAGTTCGAAACTTAAAGCAATACTTCAATGTAGGTAAAGCTGACGAAGTTAAGGCTGTTGATGACATCTCCTTCGACATTTATGAAGGTGAAACTTTAGGTTTAGTTGGTGAATCTGGTTCCGGTAAAACAACCACCGGACGTAGTATCATCCGTTTATACAACCCTACCAGCGGTAGCATTGATTTTAACGGAACTGATATTTCTAAGATTAAAAACAAAGATTTAAAAGACTTTCGTAAAGAAATGCAAATGATTTTCCAAGATCCTTATGCTTCTCTTGATCCTCGGATGAAAGTTAAAGATATTATTGCTGAGGGAATTGATATTCATGGACTTGCTAAGGATAGCGAAGAACGTGACAAAATGGTTAGTGACTTATTAAAACAAGTTAACCTAAACCCTGAGTTCGCCAACCGTTACCCCCACGAATTCTCTGGTGGTCAACGGCAACGAATCGGAATTGCGCGTGCCTTAGCCGTACAACCTTCCTTCATCATTGCCGATGAACCGATTTCTGCTTTGGATGTTTCCATTCAAGCGCAAGTCGTTAACCTACTTCAAGATATTCAAGAAGAACGTGGCTTAACTTATCTATTCATCGCCCATGACTTATCCATGGTTAAATACATTAGTGATCGAATCGCAGTTTTATATAAAGGTAAGATTGTTGAACTATCAGATACTGAAGAAGTTTATAACCATCCCCTTCATCCTTATACTCAAAGTCTTTTATCTGCCGTTCCAGTTCCTGATCCAGAACTAGAAAGAAACCATCAGATTAAGTACTTTGATCACAGTAACCCCTTCAAAGAAGGCGAAGCACTTCGAGAAGTTCTTCCTGGTCACTATCTATATTGTGATGAAGCAACTGCTAAATCATTCCAAAAATAAAAAAATAAGATCTAACCTGAATGAAGTGAACCCCATAAATTGGAGTGAATTTCTAAGCTACTAATTGGCTGGTATGTTCCCGGTATTTTACCGGTGACATACCGGCCAATTTTGTTTTAATACGATGTTTATTGTAATAATCTACGTAATTTGTAATGGCAGATTCTAGCTCTTCGTAGTTTTGGTATTGATAATTGTGAACCGTGCCAACTTTAAGAATGTGAAAGATACTTTCAGCTACCGCATTATCTAGGCATGTGGCCTTGCGGCTCATGCTTTGGAAAACGCGAGCTTGTCGCAAAATATTCACGTACCTAAAGTTCTGATACTGAAACCCTTGATCCGAATGAATTGTCATACGGTATGGTAAGGATGAACATCTTGCCACTAATCGTTTAAGGGGTCGTGTGACAAAGTCTACCGTTGGTCTACGACCAATGTTCCATTCAAGAATTTCTCCATTATAAAGGTCCATATAAGCTGTAAAGTATGCACGTTCGTTGATCGTTTGATTACCCCAACGGACCTCCGTTACATCAGTAACGATTTTTTGAAATGGACGATTCGTTTTAAAACGACGATTTAAACGGTTATGGGTAACTGTACCTACAGTTCCTTTATAAGAGTTATACTTTTTCGTTCGTCGATTGAATGCCTGACAAAGTAGATTATTTTCACGCATAATACGAAGTACTGCCTTGTGATTAACGATGATTCCCTTATTTTTAAGCGCTAAAGTCACTGTTCGGTAACCGTAATCAGGATTTTCCAAACGAATACTTTTAATCTCATCAACTAACGTTGATGATCCTGATTGATATTTACGATGAAGTGCATCGTGGTAACTGCTGCTCGACATGTGTACTGCTTTTAAAGCTACAACTAATTTAACATTGAATTTACGCCTTAGCTCAGTTATTAGCTGGGCTTTTTCTTTGTTTGAGATTTTTTCTGTGCCAAGGCTTCGAGTTTTTCCAAGTATGCTACCCGAAATCGTAAAAGCTCGTTTTCCTCCTGAAGTTGTTTCAATGTCTTAGATTGTTTAGATTTATCTGTCATTTTTAAAGACCGTCCTTTATATGGCTTAAGACGTCCCTCAATCAGTTTTCGTTCCCAGTCCCAAACTATCATCGGTTGTTTCAATCTGAAATGGGTTGCAGTTGCTGGATATGAGGCATGATGTTCTTGTCGCCATTTGATAACTTTGATTTTAAAGGAATAGTCATAAAATGTCTTCCTCCGACAATTTTCTAATCCTTGATCGCCAAAAATTTTAAATAGATTGAGCCACTGATAAATCGTCGCAGTTCCTTTGATACCATACTTTTTCATAAGTAATAGGGACGAAGTTCCCTGTAGATATTCACTTAAAACTTGTTTCTTTATTTTAGCTGAAAACATAATAAAACCCCCTGAGTTTTGGATTTACTCCAACTCAGGGGGTTCACTTCAGAATTGGTTGGATCTTATTTTTTATCTCATTTGAAAAAGACGCCTAATTAGACGTCTTTTGTTTTTATCTGATTAATTGGTCACGATCATTAAAGAAGCTCTTATAGCCCATGTAACATCCTGTAATGGAGCTAATGGAAGTAATCCCTAGCATCATAAACGTCACCATAATTTGGTATTTAATCGCTAATACTGGGTCAGCACCCGCAAATATCATTCCTGACATCATTCCTGGTAATGCCACTAATCCCACCGTTTTCGCACTATCAATGGTTGGTTGTAAGCCCGTCTTAATTGAGTCTCTGATGATTGCTTTACTGGCCATTAGCGGACGAGCTCCTAAGGCTAGCATTTCCATCACTTGTGAACGCCGATCTTTAAACATGGTAGTCATGGTCTTAAAACATAGTCCCATGGCCACCATCGAATTACTAACAATCATCCCGGTAATCGGAACAATTTGTGAGGGAATAAATTTAACGGATCCATCTCCCACTAACACAATTAAAATCACAATCGTACTAGTAGAAATGGCTGTCAGTGAGATTAAAAAGGCATTGCGTAAGCCATTACTGCGCCCTTTGGCATTATAGGCCCCGTTAAAAATGATAATCAAAATCAATGCAATGGTTAAAAACCAGTTATTGGCGCGGAACACGTATTTTAAAATGTATCCCACCACAAACAGTTGAATCACACAACGAATGGTTGCCACAATCAAAGACTTAGCAATCCCTAAATCCTGCTTATACCCAATCCATAATGCAAAGAAAACAAACACTGACGTTAATGCTAACGCCGTATTAGAAACAATCAGGTTATGCATCGCGATGTTCCTCCTTTAAATGACCTGCTTCAATCGTATAAAGATTGCGGGCCAATCGAATTTCTTCTTCGTCATGTGTAATCATAATGACGGTCACATCATGTTTGACGTTAAAGTAATCAATCATCTTGTGGACGCTTTCTTTACTAACGGCATCTAATCCGGTCGTTACCTCATCTAAAATTAATACTTTAGGAACAAATAAAACGTTTCTCAGCAAAGCCACTCGTTGTTTTTCTCCACCAGATAAACTATCAATTTGGCGGTCTAAATCAGCTTGACTTAAATCAACGGTACGCAATGCTCGAATTACGTGTTGTTCATCAAAAGGTTTCTTTCTAATTTGATATGGGAACTCTAAATTTTCGCGAACGGTATCACCAAACAATGTTGGTTGTTGCACCGCGTACGAGACTTCCCGCCGATAATTAACTGGCTCAATCTCGTTAATATTGTTCCCCGCAAAGGTTATGCTCCCTGAAGTGGGATTCAATAACGAAGCTAATAGCTTTACGAATGTTGATTTACCACCACCAGATGGTCCGGTAATCGTAATCACGTCTGATTCTGCAATTGAAAAGTTAATATTATTGAGAATTTGACGTCCATCAACACTGTAACAAAGTTCGTTAGTTTCTAATTGTGACATTGTTACACTCCTATCTGTACTCATACAATATGATTATACGCTAATCTTATCTCAGATAAAAATTTACTTTATCACTAAGCTTTCATGAGCTTCCCACAAGTTTTTCTGCTTAACATGATATAATTAAGGTATCTAGTTACCCAGAAGGAGTTCTAATGCGAAACAATCAAAATCATTTTTCAAGAAATAACCAAAAATTCCGCAAACAACCCGTCAATGACGTGAAAGTGGAATTAAATCAACGAGTGACCGTAACCATCAAACGGTTGGGAATTAACGGTGAAGGAGTCGGCTACTATCGCCGCAAGTTAATCTTTATTCCTGGTGCCCTTCCTACCGAAGTGGTCCAAGCAGACATTACTGATATCCAACCTAAGTTTTTACGTGGTGAAGTAAAACAAATTGACAAAAAAAGTCAATTTAGAGTAGAACCCCGCGATGCCTATGCCGGTGAAGTCGGTGGTTTTGAACTAGAACCACTAGAATATTCACAACAGTTGAAGTTCAAGCGTGATCTAGTTAAACAAGCATTGCACCGCTTCTACCCCCGTGGGTTTGAAAAGTACGATATTCGTCCTACTATTGGAATGGAAGATCCGTATGAATACCGAAACAAGGCAACTTTCCAAGTTCGGACAACCGAAGAAGGTCAAGTAGTTGCGGGACTTTATAAAGAAAGAACCCACGACGTTGTTGATCTAGAAACTTGTTCCGTTCAATACCCCATCACCATGAAGGTTATGCGCAAGTTAGTCGAAATGGTGGCCGAATTAGGTATCCCTACTTTCGTTGAGAAAAACCATTCCGGAATTTTAAAGACCATCGTGGTACGAGCTGCTTTAAACACTGATGACGTGCAGGTCGTCTTCATTACCAACACTCCTAAGTTGTTGAAGAAGCAAAAATTAATCATGAAGATTGCCGAAGAACTTCCTGAAGTTACTTCTATCATGCAAAACGTTAACCCGGGCGATACTCCATTAGTTTGGGGTGACGAAATGATTCACATTGCCGGGAAAACTACCATTACTGAAAAAATTAAGGGCTTATCATTTGACCTATCCCCTCGTGCTTTCTTACAATTAAACTCTATCATGACTCCTAAACTTTATCGTTTAGCCAGTGATGCGTTAGAATTAGATAAGAGTGACTACCTAGTCGATGCCTACTCAGGAGTTGGTACCATCGGTCTTGCTTTAGCTAAAAAAGTAGCCGAAGTCCGCGGAATGGATACGGTTGAAGAAGCGATTACCGATGCTAATCACAATGCCGAAATGAACGGAATTGATAATGCTGAATACTACTATGGTAAAGCTGAAGATGTCCTTCCCCAATGGATGGCTGGTGGTTGGCGTCCAACTGCCCTAGTAGTCGACCCCCCACGAGTGGGACTAGACCAACAATTAATCGATACTATCTTACAAGTTCGTCCCCAAAAATTTGTGTACGTTTCTTGTAACCAATCAACTTTAGCGCAAGATTTGGTTCAACTAACTAAAGCCTACAACGTTGATTACTTGCAACCGGTTGATATGATGCCACAAACTCCTCACATTGAGGTCGTGGTTAAGTTTACCCTTAAAAAATAAAATCAAGGAGGTCTCAATGAACCCATTTAACTTTAATGGAAATAATAACAACGATGACCAAGATAACCTAGAAAAAAACATTCTGCCTTTTTTACCTGATAACTATGCGGTAGTTATTAACGAAAAGGCCGAATTAAAAATTGGAAAAGTCGGATTTTCATATACTTCCCTTTTCTTTGGAGTAGTCCCTTCTATCTTTAGAGGTGATTGGTATAATTTTTCTTGTATGATTGGGGTTGAATTATTTTTCACCATGTTACTAACATACGTAACTGGAATGAATATTACGCAATCTGCACAAAGTTTAGGATTTACTTTCCAAATTGTTTGGGGATTCCTATATAACTTAATGTACTTTAGACACCTCCAAAACAAAGGTTTCGTTCCCCAAAACAAAAAATCTGCTGTCTTATTAAAGACCAAAAAGTTTTTTAAATAAATTATAGCCTAACTCTAATCATTTAAGGTTAGGCTTTTTTGTTCTCACTTTTTACCAAACTGAACTACAATTGGTGTATAGTGTACAGTATCGTGATTAATCTTAATAAGCTACTTTAAATGATTTTAGTAATTGGCTAACCATGAATTTACTTTTACACCTGACTCATAAAAATCATTTAAAAAATTATCTTGGGAGGATTAAAATGAATGCTAAAAATACATTAATTGTCTATTTCACTAAAGATGGTAACACTAAGATTCTGGCCAATTTAATCAAGCATCACATCGGTGGGACTTGCTTTAAAATTGTCACCGAAGAAGCTCACCCTAAGAGCTATGAAAAGCAATTAAAACTAAACTTACAAGCAAAACATCTAGGCATCTTACCCCGAATCAAACACAGTATTCTTTCATTTCATAAGTATGAATATATTTTCATCGGTACTCCTACTTGGAACGAAGAATTACCCGAAGCAGTCAAACATTTTTTAAAACAATATGATTTTTCGGATAAAGTTTTAATTCCTTTTAATATTAACGATGGCTGTGGTGCCGGAAAAACTTTTAACCAAATCAAACAAATCTCTAATGCAGAACGTTTCTTGCCTGGTTTTGCAATTGCTGGCGAACCAGAACGAGACGGTTATTCATTCGGTATTAAGGGACCTAAAAAAGAACAAGTTAAAATTCAAGTTAATAATTGGCTTCATTCGATTAGCTAAAACAAAAGGCACTCATCAAAATGATGAATGCCTTTTTAATATATTTTTCTAAACTAATAAGTCATCATATTCAGGACGTCTTTCAAAAAATGCCTGTGAATATGAACAAACTGGTTTGATCTGTAAGTCATTAGTTTGTGCGTAGTCAACGACTGCCAACATCAACTTACCAGCAATTCCTCGTCCGCGTAAACTTTCGTCAACAAAGGTATGGTTAATTGCCATCACACCGTTCTTGGTGGTAAACGTAACTTCTGCAGTTACCTTGCCATCTTTTTCTTTATAAAAACAACCAGGTTTAAATTCAAATTGCATTTTAATCATCTCCTTGTTAAGGATATTTTACTCCCATTTAAGCCAAAAGACATGAGTATTTAACTCATGTCTTTTTTAACTTACTTATCTTCTTTCTTTTTGAAACCTAGTAAACCAAACAAGGTCACTAATCCCATTCCGATAATACTAATCAAACTATTATCAGTCTGTCCGGTTTGAGGTAAAGTCGTCTGCTTAGTTTGGTTACCATTGGAAGTGTTTTTATCACCATCTTTTTGATTAGAAACATAGGTGATTTTTACATCTTCTCCTGGTTTATTTGCATCAATTGGATAAGCAGTTCCTGGAATCAATGAATTGCCATTTTTATCAATTGGAGTCATTCCTGGAATGGCAGGAATAATGGGGTTCCCTGGCTTCATGGGATTTTTAGGATCATTAGGATACTGGGTATCGTGTCCTGAAATTGGATTACCGTTTGGATCCACTGGAGTTAAGCTGCCCATTTTTCCGTAAACTACCGTTTCATTATCATCACTACTTGATGCAGTCACTGCTTTGGCAGCAATCGTGGCTTGTTGATTATCTTTGAGGTAGTAACCTGTGATTACTGGAGCAGTTTTAGCACTGAAACCAGCTTTATCGCCTTTCCAGTCCGTGTAGTTTACCCTACCAGTTGCTTCATCAATCGTTGCATTTCTAGTAAAAGTAACTGCATCAGTTACTTTGGCTGCAAGTTCATTTCCCTTTTCATCAACATAGTTAATCGTTTGGTGAACTGTCTTGCTTAATGAATTTAAATCCGTTCCAGCTGGATACTTAGGTCCTTCTGGATTAGTTGGGTCAATTGGTTCTCCTGGTTGCCCTGGATTATTCGGCGTAACTTCTTTGGTTTGGTGTTTCAAAGTAACCACGTAATTTTGGTCCTTATCATCAATGCCAAAGTTAGTTCCGGCAGCTGGATAACCATCATTTACTAAGACATAACATTTGTTTTTCCAAGCTTCAATATCACTAGCAGTTGTGTATTCTGCTTTATCGCCTGGTTTACCAGTTAACTTAACTACGGCAAGAGTTTGGTTGTCATCGATATCAACATAACTAACGTTGATATTTTGTTTACTATTTACGTAAACAATCTGAGTGTTGTCTCCTGGTTTGCTGGGATCGATTGGATAATGAGATCCCGGAGTTAATGGTTGATTAGTGGTTGGATCGAATGGAGTCTTCCCTGGAATGGTAGGAATCGTTGGTTCACCTGGTTGACTCGGATTCTTGGGATCATTAGGATACTGAGTATCATGTCCAGCAATTGGGTTTCCATTTGGATCCACTGGAGTTAAACTGCCCATTTTTCCGTAAACTACCGTTTCGTTGTCATCACCACTGGTTTCGGTTACTGCTTTGGCAACAATCGTAGCTTGTTGATTATCTTTAAGATAGTAACCAGTGATAACTGGTGAAGTTTTGGCACTGAAACCAGCTTTATCACCTTGCCAATCACTGTAGGTTATTTGACCGGTAGTTTCATTAATCGTGGCCGTCCGAGTAAAGTTAACTGTCTCGGTAGCTGGAGTTGCAATTGCATTATTATCAGCATCAACATACTTAATCGTTTGGTGAACACTCTTAGCAACTTCATTTTTAGCTAGAATGGTTAAACTGCCCGGTTGGGTAGAAACCGTATAATTAGGATTTTCGCCTGCAGTAATTGCAATTTGATATTGACCCGGATTAATATCGCTACTAATACTTTGAACCGTATAGTTTAAAGCGGATCCGTTAGCTGGTTGTCCGGTTATAATAGCAGTTACATTTCCACTATATGGTTGCCCATCATAAACTTTCAATAATTTAGGACCAGTGATTGTAACTGGTGCTTTCGTAATAGTTAAGTTAGCATTTTCAACTAATCCTTCATTAAACGCATAGTTACTATTTAAAGCAGCCAACTTATTTAATCCTTGCATAGACAACGTAAATTCATAAGTACCAACGTTACCAGCAGTTGAAATCTGACTCAAATCTAAGTCACCTGAATTACTGTTAATAGCATAACTACCATCACTTTGTTTAGCCCATTCGGTTGGTGCAACTAATTCAGTAGGTAGGATAACTTGGTAACTAGTTGGTACCTTAGCATCGTAAACCTTAGTTTGTGATTGGAGCTTAATTTTATTATCTGCTGATTTTTCATCAACTACTTGAACATATTGAATGGTATAGGTATTCCCAGCAGCAACCCCAGTAGAATTTAAAACGTTACTTACGACTGGAATGGTTCTGAAACCTAAATCAGTTCCGTATTTAATTCTATAAGTTATTCCATTCTTTTCAATCTTTTGTGGAATGAACTCACTTGTATTATAAAGATCACCAGCATTACCTTGCTTTGCTATTTCTGCGTTAATAGAATTTCCATCTGGTCCCACAAATTTATAGGTATCCTTAACTTGTGGACTAACAAATTGATAAGGATAAATATAATTACTATAGGTTTGATTTAACACAAAGGCATTCTTAACACCAAAGGCATTTGCGACATTAATAACGTTAACATATGCATTAGTGTCATTATTTTGAAAATCATTTGAATAACCGATTGAATAATTTCCATTAGTTAGTTGCCGATCATCGGTCACATAGACTACTGAATTAGATATGTCATCTGGATCTGTACCAATGGAACTATTCTTAATAGAACTGTTTGGATCAGTGATAATCAATAATTTAAATGCCTTGCTTAAAGGATCAGTATTCCCATTTAAAGTGGTAACTGAACCATAAGATATTCTAAATGATTGTCTTCCATTAAAGTCTGGTAATTGTTGAACTTGCAAATTACTATATTTAACATTTAACTGTTGTAGGCTATCTGTCAATTGTTTCTGTAAGGTTGCTACTGGATCAGAAGCCGGAACTACTTTCCCTAGTTCATTAGTACTCCCAACTAAAAACCCACTTGGAACTACATAGAATTCATTAAAATCATTTATGGTATTACCAGCTCCATTTAACATCAAAGCATTTAAGGTTAAGCTAGTCGGATTAGAAACATTATTAGTAGAATTTGAATTCGATAAATCACCTTTACTCTTCATGTTATCAACGTACACGAAAAAGTTACTTGGACTGAAACTATTTTGGGGTACGGCACCCGTATAAACAATCAAATGTCCTGTACCAACATTTTCATTAGTAATTGGACTTAAAGTTGAATTATTTTCATTAAATTTATTGATTGAAGCTTGTGACAATTTAATTTCATAACTACCAGTTTGACTAGGATCCAAACTACCAAAGTTAAAATAACTTTTAGGAACATTATAGATAACACTTGATTGCTCTTTATTATTATAAATTTCTTTCCAGTCATCTAGATGTTGATATCCGCCTCGATTAATCGTTAAAGTTATATAGTCAGGAATCGAACTATTTTTAGGCATTGAGGTTGTTCCAATATCCAGAATTTGATTTGATTTAATTTGAAAAATACCGTTATTAATCACGTTTTGGTCAATTTCAAAATTAGGATTGGAATTTTTAAGTTTATCCAATCCTACTTGAGAAAGTGATATTTCGTATCTTCCCACTGCTTGACTATTTATTTGTACATTTAAATCTTCAGAGTCTGCTGCAATCTTGTAGGTTCCATCAGCAACTCGATTAAAAGAACTTGGTAAATTCATTTGGCTATTATTTGCTAATTTAACTTCAAATTCTTTAGGATTAGTTTCAGTATTGTTATCCCATTCTTTAGAGGAACTAACAATCGTTAAATTACCAATATTTTTAGACTTAGTAATTGTTAATGAACCTTTTGTAATTTGATCACTTGTAATATTTAAGTCTGAATTTTGTTTTTTCAATGCCTCAATTGCTTTACTATTCAAACTTGTTTCGTAAGTACCAACATTATATTGGTTATTACTTGCTTTAGTATCAATATTGCTACTATCTACCTGATATGTATTTGCCGTACCAGTAAAATACCAATCATTTGGAGTTTTTACATTATCACTAACCGTTACTAGATATGTTGATGGATTATTACCATTTTCATCATAACTTTTAGTTTGATTATTAACAGCAATACTAAAGTCATCCCTTGCTTCTGCGTTTTTTGGATCAACAGTTTTCAAGTTAGCAGTAGCTGGCTTTTCATTTCCGTTGTTTGCTTGCCCCGTTGCATCATTACCAGCACTATTAGATTGACTATTTGTGGTTGTTCCACTATTTGATTGCTCAGCTTTGGCTCCATCGTTAGCTTGACCGTTTGTAACTGCTCCACTATTAACTTGTTCAGCTTTAGCTTCACCATTAGTTTGACCGTTTGTAACTGCTCCACTATTAGCTTGTTCAGCTTTAGCTTCACCATTAGTTTGACCGTTTGTAACTGCTCCACTATTTGGTTGTTCAGCTTTGGCTCCATCGTTAGCTTGACCGTTTGTAACTGCTCCACTATTAGCTTGTTCAGTTACACCATTACTATCATTAGCACTAACTTTAGAATCAGAGATTGAAAAAAAAGCTCCCGCAAACATAAATGTAGCTAAAGAAACTATGACCCAATTTTTTTTAACTTTTCTAAGAACTTTTTTATCATTTGTTTTATCTACAATTGATTTATTGTATAACATTCGATCACCAATCCTTTATAATAATTAATTTTATTTTACACTAGTTATATTATGATGTTTAGTAATTAATATCATACTTATTTAGCATAATCATGCTAACGTAAGTATAGTTCACCGTAAACAAAAAAACGACTAATTCCAATTTTTTTGGAAATTAATCGTTTTTATTTTGAAATTTAAATATTATTTGCTTCCTTATAATCCTGTAACTTGTAACTCAATCCTTTAGTTTGTTCATAAACTTGTTGGTAAATGGCATAAACTTTAGCATATTTAGCCACATTTTCAGCTTTAGGTAAATAACGTTGTTCTTGATCAACAAAGGCATCCGCGGCTTCTGCAATACTTGCATACCAGCCTAATCCAGTAGCAGCTAAAATTGCCGCTCCCATTCCTGGTCCCTGTTCATTTTGTAATTTAACCACCGGTAGATTGAAAATATCAGCTTGCATTTGGAGCCAAAAATCTGATTTAGCACCACCACCAATTGAAACAATCTCTTTTATTTGCGCGTTATTTTTCCGATAAATTGAAAGTAAATCGGCAAAACTGAAAACAATTCCTTCCATGACTGCTCTGGCAAAATCGCCCCGTTCTTGTTTAGCATCAACACCAATAAAACTACCACGAATATTAGCATCCGCATATGGGGTTCTTTCCCCGACAATATAAGGGGTAAAAATCAAACCATTAGCACCAATTGAAGATTGCTCTGCAGCTTTCGTCATCTCATTAAAGGTTTGATCCTGACAAAAAGTCTTTTTGAACCAACTAAGTGAATAACCAGCAGCTAAAGTAACTCCCATTGAATAGTATTTACCGTCGGGATGATCTTCCATTTGCAACTGACCAGCATACTTAGTCTTAGGTGCTTCTTCGTATTTTAATAGTACTCCCGAAGTTCCAATACTAGATAGTAGTTGACCAGGTTTCGTAATTCCGGCTCCCAAAGCTCCCGCTGCATTATCAGCAGCACCACCAAATACCTTGGTAGCAGTGCTTAATCCTGAAAATTCGGCATATTCCTTGGTGACATTTCCCACCAATTCATCTGACTTAATCAACTCGGGCAACATTGCTTCTGGAATCTCAAACTGTTCACATAGCTCTTTACTCCATTGATTAATATTAATGTCTAATAGAGTTGTTCCGGTAGCATCCGTATAATCAATTCCTAATTTTCCGGTCATCCGATATCTTAAATAATCTTTGGGTAGCAAACAGGTAGTGGCCTTTTCCCAAATATCTGGTTCATTTTCTTTAACCCAGAGTAATTTAGGTAGCGTAAATCCTTCTAAGGGACGATTACCCGTAATTTCTACAAATCGTTTTCCTAACTTCTCCTCAATTTCCTGACATTGTTTGGTGGTTCTAGTATCATTCCACAAAATTGCGGGACGAAGGACTTGATTATCCTTATCCAACAAAACTAAACCGTGCATTTGACCAGAGTAGCTAACTCCCTGAATATCTGCTGCATTAATGTGATCATTTAAAATCAAGCGAACAATTGCCACCGTCGTACTCATTACCCAATCATTTGGATTTTGTTCACTATAACCAGTTTGAGGTTGATGAAGCGGATAATCAAATGATTCTTGCGCCGCAATCTTCCCTTGGCGGTCAACTGCAGAAACCTTTACTGCACTAGTTCCTAAATCGATTCCTAAAACGTATTCACTCATAATATTCTCTTTTCTTTATGTATAAAAAAAGCCATCACCAAGTGACGACTTTTTCCGGTTTTATTTTATAAGAAGGCAGTTACTGTGGCAGCAATAACGATAAGTGCTAAACCGAATAAAGTGTATGCCATTTCTTTTGGAGTTTTTTCTTGGTGAAGCATGTAAATACCAGTAAGGGTAGCAACTACGGCACTAACTTGTGAAAGCACGAAGGCAGTTGACATACCAAGCATTGCTGGTTGAGCAGCAACTAGGTATGATAATGCGGCAATCCCGAAGAAGAAACCACCAATGATTTGTGTGTATGAAACCTTTTGGCTAAATACGTTTTCTTCCTTCATGTTTAAGATACCGTAGATCACGGCAACTAATAACATACCAAGAGTTTGTGGTAAGAATGCTTCCAAACCAGACATTGGAGCTGTTTCAGGAACAATTCCTTTAGCCCAAGTCAAGTTACCAACTTGTGGAGCAGCTGAGTATAACCAGTAACCAATCACACCAATAACTTGGAGAATAACTGTTTTACGTAAAGCTGAAGCTCCGGCAGTTTCTTTGTTTTCTGACCAAGTTGTTAAAGTAGCACCTAAAATGATAACTACTAAAGCAACAATTCCGATAATCTTGTTAACGGCACCTGGCCAACTACTTAAAGCAAATGCACCCCAAAGGGCAGTTACGATAAGTTGTAGGGCAGTAGTAATAGGCATAACTTTTGAAGAACCAACTAATTGGTAACCCTTAAAGGCCATGATTTGTCCAAATCCCCAACCACAACCAGATAAAACACCTAAGAATAGGTTAAATCCAGTAGGTAACTTAGTTCCAGTAACCACTAGAACTACTAAACCAACAATTACGGCACCCATTGTAGCACCTAAGATTTGGTTTGATGGTTTACCACCAATTTTTGATGAAACAGTTGGGAAGAATCCCCAACCAATGACTGGAATTATTCCAATTAATAATGCTAACATATTAACTTCCTCCATTACCTGAGTTAATTTATATCCATATTTTTTTAACAATCTTAGTATAACGCTTTTAAAATAATTTAGAAAGCGTTTTCATAAAATTTATTATTTTGGTTTGAAGATTTGTGCTGCGCTAACTGCTTGCTTCCAACCAGCGTATAAACGCGTTCTTTTCGCTTCATCCATTTCTGGCTTATAAATTTTACCCATCTCATGAATTTTTTTAACTTCATCTATGTCCTGCCAAAAACCAGTTGCTAAGCCAGTTAAAATGGCGGCTCCTAAGGCAGTGGTCTCTTCATCATTAGCTCGCTCAACTTCCTTAGCTAAAATATCAGCCTGAAATTGCATCAAGAAACTGTTTCGACTGGCACCACCATCGGCGCCCAACTTGGAGATGTCTAATCCAGTATCTTTCTCCATCGTTACAATGATGTCTTTAGTACTATATGCAATTGATTGTAAAGTAGCTTTAACCAAGTCATCATCGTTGGTCCCTCTGGTTAAACCAAAGATGGCCCCACGAACGCTGGAATCCCAATATGGAGCTCCTAATCCGGTAAAAGCGGGCACAAAGTAAACTTCGTCTTCATTAGTAGAACGTTTTGCGGCTAATCGTGAAGCCGGCACGCTTTTAATCAATCCTAACTGATCCTTCAACCAGGTCAAGGCACTTCCGGCGGTAAAGATTGATCCTTCTAGTGCATAAACCACTTTACCGTTTAATTTATAAGCAATGGTGGTTAATAATCCTTCATTGGAGGTCTTGGGAGTGGTTCCGGTATTCATCATAATGAAAGCCCCGTCCCCATAGGTGTTTTCCACCATTCCCGGTTCCAAGCCCATGGAACCAATTAAGGCCGCCTGTTGATCTCCGGCAATTCCTGCGATAGGAACCTGACAACCGTAGAACTGATAGTTTTCAGTAGTTCCATAAGTTTCATCAGAGGCATGAACTTCTGGCAACATTTGCTTGGGAATATTTAATAAATCTAAGATTTCTTGATCCCATTGCAAGTCATAGATGTTAAACATCATTGTTCGACTAGCATTGGAATAGTCAGTGACGTGGTATTTACCATCCGATAATTTCCAAATTAACCAACTGTCAATCGTTCCAAACAACAACTCTCCTTGTTCGGCTCGTTTTTGGGCACCATCCACGTGATCTAAAATCCAGCGAACCTTCGTTGCCGAAAAATAGGCGTTAATCACTAATCCCGTTTTATTTTTAATTAGTTCACTATAACCATGGTTTTTAAGGTCATTAGCAATGTCCACGGTTTGTTTTGACATCCAACCGATGGCGTTATGGATTGGTTTACCTGTCTGTTTATCCCAGACCACCGTGGTTTCTCGCTGATTTGTAATCCCAATTGAATTAATCATTTCGGGATGAATGCGCGCATCAATCATTGCGCTTGAAATTGCTGAGAGAACCGAACTCCAAATAGTATCGGGGTCTTGTTCTACCCACCCAGATTCATTGGCAATTTGGGGAAGTGCTTTGGTACTCTCAATCACCTTACGACCATCATGATCATAAAAAACTGCTCGAGTACTAGTTGATCCTTGGTCGATTGAAAGCACGTATTTACCCTGCTTATCTTCCACCACAATCACTCCTTTCAAGTCATAATAGCTTTAATAATAACATAAAAAAATAAGCAATTTAAAAATTGCTTATCTAATCTTTATTGATTAACGCTTAATTTGTACTCGAATATCTGCTTCCACATCAGTGGGATTTAATTCTTCTTGATAATCAAAATCAGCTTCAGTAAAGTACTTGTTCATTTCCTTATTGATTACTTCAAGTTCTCGACGGTCACCTTTTTGTTGGCTAATCAAGATGGTGTATTCCTTTGTATCTTCATCAACATTTTCAAATTCGTAAAGTACATCAACTGTATTTAAAATTTCTTGAATCATTTGGCGTTCTGACATTTCCATAACACTATCTCCTTAAAATTATTCATTTTAAGATTAGTCCTCTTCAGTTAATTTGTAAACAATCATTGCTTGCAAGTTAATTAGCGTCTCTAAGATGGTATAATTTAGGTATGATTACAAGTAAAAGGACGTGAAAAAATGCAAAACAACCGAGTGCTTAAGCTTAGTTCTGCCGATAATGTGCGTGAATTAGGTGGATATAAGACTACTGATGGTCGCCAAATTAAATGGCATAAACTACTACGTTGTGGTGCCCTTAGTTTCATCCAACAACCCGACCTACAAGTCCTGGAAGATTACGGAGTTAAATATGATGTAGATCTTCGTTCTGGTCAAGAGACTCGTCAACACCAAGATCAAGTTGAAGCAAGCAACATTAAATATATTTTTGATCCTGTGTTTAATGAAGATCGCACCGATAACTCACAAGATCCTGAAGAGTTTCATAAGATAGTAGAAACCGATCCTAACTATGCCCTTAACCATATGACTAATGTTTATCGCCAAATGATTACAAAACCGGCTTGCCGCAAGGCTTTCCATGAATTATTTGAGATTTTATTAGCCAACCAAGCAGAAAACGAATCGGTACTTTTCCACTGTACGGCTGGAAAGGACCGCACCGGCTTAGCAGCCGTATTTGTTCTTTCTGCTTTAGGAGTTGATTTAGAAACCATTAAAGCGGATTACTTAATGACCAATGAAGTGGTTAAAGCTGTGACTGAGAAAAAGGTCGCCTACGTTAAAAGAAACGGTTTTTCTGACCGTGCTGCTGAAAACATGCGCACCCTTTACAGCGTTCGAATTGAATTTTTAGAAGCTGCTTTAGCTGAAATTGATCATCACTACGGCTCCATGGATAATTTCTTAAAAGCTGGGATTGGCTTAACTGATCAAAACCTATCTGATTTAAAGGCAAATTATCTCGAATAGTTCCGAATTTTGTGGTAAGATACACTTAATCAAGGCAGTTTTATTTCTGTGATGTAAGAGAATTGGCGGTTGGTGCAAGCCATGCAGGAAATAAAATAAATTACTTTATTAACTAAATATCAAAGTGTAGATTTTTTAAAATCTAAACGTGGGTGGTACCGCGCGTAATGCGTCCCAATAGCTGAATTGCTATTGGGATTTTTTTATCATCTATTTTAGATTAGAGGAGGACAATAATGGATATTTTAGAAGACTTACAGTGGCGTGGAGCCATTAACCAACAAACTGATGCAGAAGGTTTAGCCAAGGAAATTGCGGACCACAAGATTTCCCTATACTGTGGAACTGATCCCACGGGTGACAGTATGCACATTGGTCACTTAATTCCCTTCATGATTTTGGAACGTTTCGCTCGTTTTGGTCACCATCCTTACATTCTAATTGGTGGTGCCACTGGTTCAATTGGTGATCCTAGCGGTCGTAAATCAGAACGCCAACTACAAACCATGGACCAAGTGCACCATAATGAAAAGGCGCTAACCAAACAAATGAAACAACTTTTCGGTAGAAATGCTGATATTTCCATCGTTAACAACTACGATTGGACTAAAGACGTTTCCTTGTTAGATTTCTTACGAGACTACGGAAAGTTATTTAACGTTAACACCATGTTAAACAAGGACGTGGTTGCTAGCCGTTTAGATCAAGGAATTTCCTTTACAGAATTTACTTACCAAGTGTTACAAGCCTTTGACTACTACCATCTTTTCAAAGAACACAATGTTCAACTTCAAATTGGTGGTTCTGATCAATGGGGTAACATTACTGCCGGAACTGATTTAATCCATAAATTAGCTGGCGCAGATGCCAAAGTGTTTGGTTTAACCATTCCTCTAATGGTTAAAGCTGATGGAACTAAGTTTGGTAAGACTGCCGGTGGTGCCATCTGGTTAGATCCAGAAAAAACTTCACCTTACGAGTTTTACCAATTCTGGTACAACCAAGATGACCGGGACGTCATCAAATACCTTAAATACTTCACTTTCCTTAATCAAAAGGAAATCGGTGCTTTAGAAGAACAAGTTAAAAATGAACCTTGGAAACGAGCAGCTCAAACTGCCTTAGCCGAACAAGTTACCGAATTTGTTCATGGCAAAGATGCCGTTTTAGACGCCCAAAGAATTTCAAAAATTCTATTCCAAGGTGAAGTACAAAAATTAACTACCAAAGAAGTTAGCCAAGCATTTAATAACGTTCCTACAACTGAAATTGCTAACGAACCCGTGAACATCGTCGACTTAATCATGGAAATGGAAATTGATAAGTCCAAACGGCAAGCACGTGAAGATGTCAATAATGGTGCCATCTCCGTTAACGGTGTTAAAGTAACCGACGTTGATGCGGAAATTAATCCTAACGATAATTTTGATGGTAAGTTCATTATTGTTCGTCGTGGTAAGAAGAAACATTTCCTTGCAAAAACTAAATAAAATTAAAAACTATCACAGCAATGTGATAGTTTTTTTATATTTAAAATCTTTTCAAAAAAAGTATAATAAAACTGATTATTAATATTCATTAATAAAATTTGTTTGGGGGAAATTTTTATGACGATTTCATGGATTGCAGCAATTATCGGTCTCATAATTGCCATTGGTTTAATTTTATTAAAATTAAATCCAGTTTACTCATTGTTTTTAGGTGCTATCTTAGGCTGTTTACTAGGTGGAGCTAGCTTAACTAGAACCATTACGATTCTTACTACTGGAACCCAAAGCATTATGGGGACCGCGATTAGAGTACTAGCTGCTGGAATGTTAGCTGGAGTCATGATGGAATCCGGCGCAGCCGATTCCATTGCTCACGCAATTGTTAATAAACTCGGAAATGCCCAGGCGATACTATCGTTGGCCCTTTCAACAATGATTATTACAGCAGTTGGTGTTTTCATTCCCGTAGCCGTTTTAATCGTAGCTCCAATTGCTTTGTCAGTCGGAAAGGAAGCAAAAATCAGTAAACTTTCATTACTAGTTGCTCTTTCTGGTGGCGGAAAAGCGGGAAATGTAATCTCACCTAACCCTAACACGATTGCTGCTGCCAGCGGATTTCATACCGATTTAAGTAAAGTGATGATTGCTGGATTCATCCCCGCCCTATGTGGTTTAGCAATGACTGTATTGATCGCATCAATTATTAAAAAACGTGGTGCCTTAGTTAAAGATTCTGATATCCAATCTAAAACTATTAGTGATAATCTAATTCCGTTACATAAAGCTCTTATTACACCAATTTTAGCAATTGCATTATTATTGATATCACCCGTGGGAGAAATCCTCCACGTGTCCTTTCTAACCAACTTTAAAGTCGATGCTATGTATGTTTTACCAATTGCTTCTATAATTGGTGCCCTTTTAATGGGACAAGGGAAACATATTTTAAAATATTCTAAGGAAGGATTAGATAAGGTTACCAATACCGTTATGATTTTAATTGGTGCCGGAGCGATTGCAGGATTAATCACCGCCTCTAACCTATCTAAAGCTGTTGTAAGTGGTATTTCAACAATCGGAATTTCTGGTACTTTTTTGGCCCCTATTTCCGGAATATTAATGGGTGCTGCGATTGGATCAACCTCAACTGCCGTTATTCTTGCGACTGGATCATTTGGTCCATCAATTCTTAATACGGGAATTTCTTCGGTGGGCGCTGCAGTTATGGTACAAACTGGTGCAACCGTCATTGATCAAGTACCTCAAGGAAATTATTTCCACATCACGGCCCAAAGCATGAATATGAGTATCAAGGATCGTCTAAAGGCAGTTCCTTTTGAAGCGTGTGTAGGATTAACTATGACCATCGTGGCGACAATTATGTACGGAATTTTATAAGGAGAATCGTAATTATGAGTTTAAATTTTATCTTAGCTCCGGATTCATTTAAAGAAAGCATGACTGCTAAACAAGTCTGTGATGCAATGGAATTAGGGATTAAAAAAGTTATGCCAACTGCCAGTGTTGAAAAAGTTCCGATGGCAGATGGTGGTGAAGGAACCGTGGATTCACTGGTAGATGCAACTGATGGTCACAAAGTATTTGTCAAAGTTAACGGCCCCTTGCCCAACCAAAAAGTTAATAGTTATTTTGGTATTTTAGGCGATGGTAAGACCGCTGTGATTGAAATGGCAAAGGCCAGTGGACTTGAACTAGTTCCACCTGAAAAAAGGGACCCCTTCATCACCTCTACTTTTGGAACCGGTGAACTAATTATTGCGGCTTTAAACGAGGGCGTTAAAAAAATAATCATTGGAATTGGTGGTAGTGCAACCACTGATGGTGGAATTGGAATGGCAGCAGCTTTAGGAGTTGAATTTTTTGATAAAGACCACAAAATCATTACTCCCAATGGTGCTGGTCTTAGCCAAATTCGTTCAGTTTCAACCAAAAAGATCGATCAACGAATTAAAAATACTGAAATTTTAGTTGCTAGTGATGTAACGAATCCCCTAACCGGTCCGAATGGTTCAGCAGCTGTTTTTGGTCCACAAAAAGGGGCATCTGAAGAAGGTGTACAAGAGTTAAATGACGGTTTGCTAAATTATGCAAACGTTATTAAACAAGAGTTAAACGTTGATATTAAAGATGCGCCTGGAAGTGGTGCCGCCGGTGGATTAGGTGCCGGTTTAATGATATTTACCGGTGCTTCATTAAAACCTGGGATTGAAATCGTAATTGATGCCGTTAAACTAGAAGAAAAAATCAAAAGTACCGACATCGTTTTAACTGGTGAAGGTGGAATTGATTTCCAAACTAAATTTGGAAAAACCCCCTTTGGAGTAGCACAGGTAGCCAAAAAATTTAATAAACCAGCCATTGTTGAAGCTGGTTATATTGGTAAAGGAATCGATGTTCTTTACGAAGATGGCATCACTGCTATTTTTGGTATCTTAGGTAAGGCTGATTCTTTAAGCGATGCATTACAGGATGGTCCTAAAAATATTACTAGAACTACGGAAAACATTGTTAGAACTTTGCAAATAACTAATCGATAAAAAACAAAAAATACTCTTGAAGTGAACCCCATAAATTGGAGTGAATTTCTAAGCTACTAATTGGCTGGTATGTTCCCGGTATTTTACCGGTGACATACCGGCCAATTTTGTTTTAATACGATGTTTATTGTAATAATCTACGTAATTTGTAATGGCAGATTCTAGCTCTTCGTAGTTTTGGTATTGATAATTGTGAACCGTGCCAACTTTAAGAATGTGAAAGATACTTTCAGCTACCGCATTATCTAGGCATGTGGCCTTGCGGCTCATGCTTTGGAAAACGCGAGCTTGTCGCAAAATATTCACGTACCTAAAGTTCTGATACTGAAACCCTTGATCCGAATGAATTGTCATACGGTATGGTAAGGATGAACATCTTGCCACTAATCGTTTAAGGGGTCGTGTGACAAAGTCTACCGTTGGTCTACGACCAATGTTCCATTCAAGAATTTCTCCATTATAAAGGTCCATATAAGCTGTAAAGTATGCACGTTCGTTGATCGTTTGATTACCCCAACGGACCTCCGTTACATCAGTAACGATTTTTTGAAATGGACGATTCGTTTTAAAACGACGATTTAAACGGTTATGGGTAACTGTACCTACAGTTCCTTTATAAGAGTTATACTTTTTCGTTCGTCGATTGAATGCCTGACAAAGTAGATTATTTTCACGCATAATACGAAGTACTGCCTTGTGATTAACGATGATTCCCTTATTTTTAAGCGCTAAAGTCACTGTTCGGTAACCGTAATCAGGATTTTCCAAACGAATACTTTTAATCTCATCAACTAACGTTGATGATCCTGATTGATATTTACGATGAAGTGCATCGTGGTAACTGCTGCTCGACATGTGTACTGCTTTTAAAGCTACAACTAATTTAACATTGAATTTACGCCTTAGCTCAGTTATTAGCTGGGCTTTTTCTTTGTTTGAGATTTTTTCTGTGCCAAGGCTTCGAGTTTTTCCAAGTATGCTACCCGAAATCGTAAAAGCTCGTTTTCCTCCTGAAGTTGTTTCAATGTCTTAGATTGTTTAGATTTATCTGTCATTTTTAAAGACCGTCCTTTATATGGCTTAAGACGTCCCTCAATCAGTTTTCGTTCCCAGTCCCAAACTATCATCGGTTGTTTCAATCTGAAATGGGTTGCAGTTGCTGGATATGAGGCATGATGTTCTTGTCGCCATTTGATAACTTTGATTTTAAAGGAATAGTCATAAAATGTCTTCCTCCGACAATTTTCTAATCCTTGATCGCCAAAAATTTTAAATAGATTGAGCCACTGATAAATCGTCGCAGTTCCTTTGATACCATACTTTTTCATAAGTAATAGGGACGAAGTTCCCTGTAGATATTCACTTAAAACTTGTTTCTTTATTTTAGCTGAAAACATAATAAAACCCCCTGAGTTTTGGATTTACTCCAACTCAGGGGGTTCACTTCATCTCATAAATATGAGGGTATTTTTTAATGGACTAACTTTCGTTTTCTGATACTGAGAAAAATAATAAACATTATCGATATTGATTATTAGTAGAAGGATAGCATAGTAATATTAGTAGCCAAATAGAACCTACAATTGGTAGAAAAAGAATTAGAATCCACAATCCAGAATGATATGAATCATGTAATCTTCTTATCGTTACTGATAGACCAGCTAGAAAATTAAAAACTAGAAAAGCAAATGCAAGTATACTCAATAGAGATTGAATAAATTGATTATCTAACAACGTATTAATAAACGTTCCAAAAATCATATAAATAAAAAAAATAATTGTATTGAATAAAACTGGCATCCAATATTGAGACATACTTGCCCTGCCCTCATAATCAAAGATACCATTCCAATATTCCCGGTATTCTTTCATGTTTTTCTCCTATGTATCAGCTTTTTCAGTCATTCAGTTTTGGACGTTTCTTCTAGCGATTATTTTTACACGAAATATCGATGTGCACACTATAATTGTACACCTTGATGAATTAATTAAATATATAAAAATTATTTAAATAATGATAATTAAAATGGAATAAAAAGTATTATTTTATTCATAAAACCCTCTAATATCTTAATGAGAACTATTTTCCCAATTACTAACAACCATTTCATATATTTCATCATTATCATATTTTAATGATGTGTTATTCAGATTGATCGATATTTCCCTATTTTTGGCTTTGATATTTAAAAAATCATTTTCACTAATAGCTGATAATTTAATATCAATAATTTCAGACCAAGGAATATAACGTTTAATTAACCAATATGTAGTTATTCCATTTTCATCCAACTTAATCGATTTTCTTCCAAATTTAATTAACGAAATTAGACTGAATAAGCCTAATAGTATAATCATTAGAGTGATAATCGATAGTATTATCGCAATAAAGAAAAGCTTTGTAAAAATCATTTGAACTTCAAATATAAATGTAAATAAAAATGGTGGCAGCAGAAATATTGGAACAATGATTGCAATAATATTTCTATTAATTATAATTTCTTGCATTTTAAACACCTCACGTTCATTATTAACCATTAAAAAATATATTTCAATTGCAAAATAAGGTTTGATAAAATAAATCATTAACTATTTTTTCAAATTGGTAAACTGTCAGGTTAGTGTCGGGCTCTTGTCGTTTACTTTTTTATTTATCTAATTAAAATAATATTAAACAAAAAATATAAAGGAGTAATATTATGAATAAATTAAAAGTAAAAGAACTTAGATTAGAAAATAATCTAACTCAAGAGGCACTCGCAGAAAAATCATTTTTAAACGTTAGAACCATTCAAAGAATGGAATCTGGAAATGAAGTTAACCTATCCAGTTTAAATTCGGTTGCTAATGTTTTTGGTGTTTCAGTTAATTCTTTATTTAATTATGTGGATGATGAAGACCAAGATCTTAAAATTATGGAATTTTCCAAAAAACAAATGAAACAAATAAGTAAAAAATCTACAGTTGCTAACTGCATGTTAATTTCAATATTTGCTTTTGATTTTTTAATTCTATCCATTTTAGGTATTTGGGTTAATAAACAAAATGGTAGTTTTCAAGATATTTATGGTACTTTGTGGGTATTTTTATTCTTTATAGTTACAGCAATTTCCGTTTATCTTTATCGGATTAGTTTTATGAATTACCTTGATAAAAAATATCCCCTAGCTTCCGGAAACTTTCACAAAAATAGTTTCAAAAAAAGAGAACCCATTAATAACGGCTGGGAATTCATAGCTAGATATTGGTGGCTTATTTTCCCAATTGGTGGCTTTATTCAAGCATTTATACACGGTTTCCATTAATTTGAAAGAAGGTTATTAGTTATGAATATATTAGTTATTAGCGCTTATCCTAATCAAACTGGACTTAATTATGCTATTAAAGAAAAAGTTATGAATAATTTAAATAGTAAGCATAATGTTACTGAGATAGATTTGTATAAAGAACAATTTAATCCTGTTTTATATTTTGATAAAAATCATCGAAGACGTGATTTAGCAACTGATCCTAGCACCCAAAAATATAGGGAGCTAGTTAAAACAGCTGATTTTCTAATCTTTATCTATCCTATTTGGTGGGGTGGTATGCCTGCGATTATGAAGGGTTTTATAGATAGAGTTTTTGTTAAGGGATTTGCATATAAGTACAATGGTATTTTTCCAGTAGCTCTTTTAAAGCATAAGAAAGCATGGATTATTAATACAAACGATACCCCATTTTTATATGTAAAACTTGTTCAAAAGGACTATGGGAAAGTATTAAAAAATCAGGTTTTAAAAATGTGTGGCATAAAGACAATTAAACACTCGCAACTTTATTTTGTAAGATCATCAAGCAAAGAAAAAAGAATCAATTTTTTAAATAAAATAGCTAAAATAGCCAAAAATATTTGATTATACGTAACATAATACAGCTAATTTAATCGATACAAAAAAGGAGATGAAGTGAACCCCCTGAGTTGGAGTAAATCCAAAACTCAGGGGGTTTTATTATGTTTTCAGCTAAAATAAAGAAACAAGTTTTAAGTGAATATCTACAGGGAACTTCGTCCCTATTACTTATGAAAAAGTATGGTATCAAAGGAAGTGCGACGATTTATCAGTGGCTCAATCTATTTAAAATTTTTGGCGATCAAGGATTAGAAAATTGTCGGAGGAAGACATTTTATGACTATTCCTTTAAAATCAAAGTTATCAAATGGCGACAAGAACATCATGCCTCATATCCAGCAACTGCAACCCATTTCAGATTGAAACAACCGATGATAGTTTGGGACTGGGAACGAAAACTGATTGAGGGACGTCTTAAGCCATATAAAGGACGGTCTTTAAAAATGACAGATAAATCTAAACAATCTAAGACATTGAAACAACTTCAGGAGGAAAACGAGCTTTTACGATTTCGGGTAGCATACTTGGAAAAACTCGAAGCCTTGGCACAGAAAAAATCTCAAACAAAGAAAAAGCCCAGCTAATAACTGAGCTAAGGCGTAAATTCAATGTTAAATTAGTTGTAGCTTTAAAAGCAGTACACATGTCGAGCAGCAGTTACCACGATGCACTTCATCGTAAATATCAATCAGGATCATCAACGTTAGTTGATGAGATTAAAAGTATTCGTTTGGAAAATCCTGATTACGGTTACCGAACAGTGACTTTAGCGCTTAAAAATAAGGGAATCATCGTTAATCACAAGGCAGTACTTCGTATTATGCGTGAAAATAATCTACTTTGTCAGGCATTCAATCGACGAACGAAAAAGTATAACTCTTATAAAGGAACTGTAGGTACAGTTACCCATAACCGTTTAAATCGTCGTTTTAAAACGAATCGTCCATTTCAAAAAATCGTTACTGATGTAACGGAGGTCCGTTGGGGTAATCAAACGATCAACGAACGTGCATACTTTACAGCTTATATGGACCTTTATAATGGAGAAATTCTTGAATGGAACATTGGTCGTAGACCAACGGTAGACTTTGTCACACGACCCCTTAAACGATTAGTGGCAAGATGTTCATCCTTACCATACCGTATGACAATTCATTCGGATCAAGGGTTTCAGTATCAGAACTTTAGGTACGTGAATATTTTGCGACAAGCTCGCGTTTTCCAAAGCATGAGCCGCAAGGCCACATGCCTAGATAATGCGGTAGCTGAAAGTATCTTTCACATTCTTAAAGTTGGCACGGTTCACAATTATCAATACCAAAACTACGAAGAGCTAGAATCTGCCATTACAAATTACGTAGATTATTACAATAAACATCGTATTAAAACAAAATTGGCCGGTATGTCACCGGTAAAATACCGGGAACATACCAGCCAATTAGTAGCTTAGAAATTCACTCCAATTTATGGGGTTCACTTCAGTTTCTTTTTTTTATCTATTTTTAATTATAGATAAATTACTATTTTTCATTTTTTCTACGTTTACCCAAGCCTAGTAGTCCAAACATAGATAATAATGAAATTCCAATTAAACTAAATACAGAACTTGAGTTAGTTTCACCAGTTTGTGGTAATACTTTCTGTTGTTTACCGTTATTTGATGAATTGTTTCCAGTTGTATTAGTTTCTTTGGCAACATAAGGAACATTTACTTTTCCATTATCACCAATAGTTACGGTTACTTCTGAGCCTGTTGGTTTGTTGTAACCTAACACTTCTGGTAGTTCACTAGTTGGGATGTTTACTTGGTCTCCCTTCTTGTGTTCTCCTGGTACGTTGATTGTTGGAATATTTACTCCTTGGATCTCTTTACCAGTCTTTCCATCAATTGCTACTGGAACTACTGGAGTTTCTTTTGAAGTATAAGGAATTTCTACTTTCCCATTATCACCAATCGTTACGGTTACTTCTGAACCTGTTGGTTTGTTGTAACCTGGTACTTCTGGTAGATCCTTAGTTGGGATATTTACTTGGTCTCCCTTATGGTGATCTCCTGGAATTGTGATTTCTGGAATATTTACTCCTGGAATATCTTTACCAGTCTTAGCGTCTTTAGCACTTGGTGTTACAGTAGTTTCCTTTTGTTTGTATGGAACTTCCACTTTACCGTTGTCACCGATGGTTACTGTTACTTCTGAACCTGTTGGTTTGTTGTAACCTGGTACTTCTGGTAGATCCTTAGTTGGGATATTTACTTGGTCTCCATTATGGTGATCTCCCTTAACCGTAATTGATGGAATATTAGCACCATCAATTGGTTTGTGAGTATCTTGATCAATTGCAACTGGGTTTAGTGGAGTTTCTTTTTGTTTATATGGAACCTCTACTTTGCCGTTGTCACCGATAGTTACTGTTACTTCTGAACCCGTAGGTTTGTTGTAACCTGGTACTTCTGGTAGTTCACTTGTTGGGATGTTTACTGAATCACCCTTCTTGTGGTCTCCCTTAACCGTAATTGATGGAATATTAGCACCATCAATTGGTTTGTGAGTATCTTGATCAATTGCAACTGGGTTTAGTGGAGTTTCTTTTTGTTTATATGGAACTTCTACTTTGCCGTTGTCACCGATGGTTACTGTTACTTCTGAACCCGTAGGTTTGTTGTAACCTTGTACTTCTGGTAGTTCACTTGTTGGGATGTTTACTTGGTCTCCCTTCTTGTGATCGCCCTTAACTGTAATTGATGGAATGTTAGCACCATCAATTGGTTTGTGAGTATCTTGATCAATTGCGACTGGGTTTAGTGGAGTTTCCTTTTGTTTGTATGGAACTTCTACTTTGCCGTTGTCACCGATGGTTACTGTTACTTCTGAACCCGTAGGTTTGTTGTAACCTGGTACTTCTGGTAATTCACTTGTTGGGATGTTTACTTGGTCTCCCTTCTTGTGATCGCCCTTAACTGTAATTGATGGAATGTTCACTCCATTAATTGGTTGTTTTGTATCTTGATCAATGGCAACTGGTTTTAGTGGAGTTTCTTTTTGTTTGTATGGAACTTCAACTTTACCGTTGTCACCGATGGTTACCGTTACTTCTGAACCTGTTGGTTTGTTGTAACCTGGTACCTCTGGTAGTTCACTTGTTGGGATATTTACTTGTTCACCCTTCTTGTAATCGCCTGGTACCTTAATTTCTGGAATATTTACTCCTGAAATCTCTTTACCAGTCTTTCCATCAACCGCTACTGGGTTTAGTGGAGTTTCTTTTTGTTTGTATGGAACTTCAACTTTACCGTTGTCACCGATAGTTACCGTTACTTCTGAACCCGTAGGTTTGTTGTAACCTGGCACTTCTGGTAGTTCACTTGTTGGGATGTTTACTTGGTCTCCCTTCTTGTGATCACCTGGTACGTTGATTGCTGGAATGTTTACTCCTGAAATCTCTTTACCAGTCTTTCCATCGATTGCTACTGGCACTACTGGAGTTTCTTTTTGTTTGTATGGAACTTCGACTTTACCGTTGTCACCGATGGTTACTGTTACCGTGTTTTCACCTGGTTTATTGTAGCCATCAATATTTGGAAGATCCTTAGTTGGAATTTCTACTTGGTCTCCCGGTTTGTGATCTCCTGGTACGTTGATTGCTGGAATGTTTACGCCTGGAATCTCTTTACCAGTCTTCCCATCAATTGCTACTGGTACTACTGGAGTTTCTTTTTGTTTGTATGGAACTTCGACTTTGCCGTTGTCACCAATCGTTACTGTTACTTCTGTACCTGTTGGTTTGTTGTAGCCATCAATATCTGGAAGTTTATCAGTTGGGATATTTACTTGTTCACCCTTCTTGTGATCGCCTGGCACCTTAATTTCTGGAATATTTACTCCTGAAATCTCTTTACCAGTCTTTCCATCAACCGCTACTGGGTTTAGTGGAGTTTCTTTTTGTTTGTATGGAACTTCTACTTTACCGTTGTCACCAATCGTTACCGTTACTTCTGAACCCGTAGGTTTGTTGTAGCCATCAATATCTGGAAGTTTATCAGTTGGGATATTTACTTGTTCACCCTTCTTGTGATCGCCTGGTACCTTAATTTCTGGAATATTTACTCCTGAAATCTCTTTACCAGTCTTCCCATCGATTGCTACTGGTACTACTGGAGTTTCTTTTTGTTTGTATGGAACTTCGACTTTGCCGTTGTCACCAATCGTTACTGTTACTTCTGTACCTGTTGGTTTGTTGTAGCCATCAATATCTGGAAGTTTATCAGTTGGGATATTTACTTGTTCACCCTTCTTGTGATCGCCTGGTACCTTAATTTCTGGAATATTTACTCCTGAAATCTCTTTACCAGTCTTTCCATCAATTGCTACTGGGTTTAGTGGAGTTTCTTTTTGTTTGTATGGAACTTCGACTTTTCCATTGTCACCGATGGTTACCGTTACTTCTGAACCCGTAGGTTTATTGTAACCTGGTACTTCTGGTAGTTCACTTGTTGGGATGTTTACTTGGTCACCCTTCTTGTGATTGCCTGGTACCTTAATTTCTGGAATATTTACTCCTGAAATCTCTTTACCAGTCTTTCCATCAACCGCTACTGGGTTTAGTGGAGTTTCTTTTTGTTTGTATGGAACTTCGACTTTACCGTTGTCACCGATGGTTACTGTTACCGTGTTTTCACCTGGTTTATTGTAGCCATCAATATTTGGAAGATCCTTAGTTGGAATTTCTACTTGGTCTCCCGGTTTGTGGTCTCCTGGTACGTTGATTGCTGGAATGTTTACGCCTGGAATCTCTTTACCAGTCTTCCCATCAATTGCTACTGGTACTACTGGAGTTTCTTTTTGTTTGTATGGAACTTCGACTTTGCCGTTGTCACCGATAGTTACTGTTACCGTGTTTTCACCTGGTTTATTGTAGCCATCAATATTTGGAAGATCCTTAGTTGGAATTTCTACTTGGTCTCCCGGTTTGTGGTCTCCTGGTACGTTGATTGCTGGAATGTTTACGCCTGGAATCTCTTTACCAGTCTTCCCATCGATTGCTACTGGACTCACTGGAGTTACATCTGGAGCATAAATATAAGTAACATCAATATTTCCTGGCGTATTGGCATCACTTGGATTTGCGTAATTACCATTAGCATTTGCTGGAACTTTTACTAAACGGTATCCCGGAATCTGTTTAGCAGTAGTTGAATATGAAGCACCACTTTTGCCGGTTAATAAATCACTAGCTGAAATTTCATTACCATTTTGATCTTGATACTTAACATTTACATAAGATGAATTGTCATAAAAATTAAAAAATCCATATTTAGAACCAGACAATATAAATTTATTACCAACACTAGATAATGCTGCAGAATCTAAATCAGTTGTCTTTAACATATTATATTTGAAATAATTTCCAGTTTTATAGTATCCCTGACTACTTAAATCTCGTGATTCAGAAATAACACTTTCGCCTGAATACTTACCTTGTCCTTGAATCAAAACATTAGAAATTTGGTTACCAGTATTTTGATCAATAAAATATGTTTTTAAAACTTGGGCAATATCTCTTGTATATGCATTCCCGTAGGTTAACTTACTTAAATTAATGGATGAATTAGGATCTACATCAAAACTAAATGAATATTTAATTAACCCAGAGTTAACGCTTATTCCTTTATTAACACCATCATCAACCCCAATTCCATCAATAATTGCTGATTTGACTGGATCGCCAATCGAATCTACAGGACCATCTTTCAATGGAATAACAAACTGTACAGCTTTAGTAATATCTTGTACATACTTCAATTGGTTATCACGCATATATATTTTACTTGGTCTGTAAGTATTTCCATTAGGATATGTAACAATTAAATTTTTCAAATCATCTGCGCTAGTAAAACCAAGATCACTTAATTTTTTACCAGTTGCATTTCCAGCATTATTATCAGTGGTTATTGTAAGGAAGTTAAGCGTAAATAATCCCTTTGTATCACCTGGATAATATTTAGCAAGGTTAATAGTGGCTTCAGCGTGATTCTTACTAGTTTTTACTTCAGTATTTGTAGTAGAGTAGCCACTATCATTTTGCCAACTAGATTGTTTTGCTTCATTAACAACTTTATTAATACTGTTGTTAACTTCATCAATGGTTGGTTTTTTAATTTGAGAAGTACTTCCAACTCTATCTGTTATTTGTTTTGCATTACTTTCGCTAGCATCAGAACTACTCTTTTGTGGATTGTTAGTTTGACCAAGCTCTACGATATTTTCATTTGCTACAGCAGTCTTTTTATCATTTGAAGCACTTGAAGCACTTGAAGTTGCACTTGATGGTGCTGCGCTTTCTGCAACACTTGAAGTTACACTTGATGGTGCTGTACTTTTTGCTGCACTTGAGTTTGTTGAATTTTCAGCTGATCTATTTACTGCGCTTGATGGCGCTGTACTCTCTGCTGCACTTGAATTTGTTAAATTTACAGCTGAGCTACTTACTGCACTAGAAGTAGTAGCTGATTGACTTTCGCTTGTAACTGAATTCGAATCAGCACTAACTTTGTTGCTAGTCAATGTAAAACTAGCTCCACCTAAAAACATAAAGGTAGCTAACGATACCACTACCCATTGCTTTTTAACTTTTTTCATTACTTTTTTATCTAATACTTTATCTAATTGATTGTGATTATATAACATAGTTTAAAACCATCCTTCTTTTTACATGTTGCACAACTATATTATAGTCTAATAATTATCTAAAATATATTAAAAAAGTCATAATTTTAGGATTTATTTTAATGAATAAGTTTTAAAATAATTTAAATGGTGGTATATTATCAATGTATAGCATATATATATCGGGCAGGTACCTTAATAGATACCTGCCTCCTTTCTTTTACATATGTTTTTATCAACATTTATTTTATTAAACAACAGTTATACATAATCTACATTTTATTAACATATTTACTAAAAAAACGCCAAAAAATATTTTTGGCGTTTTTTTATATGGAAGAAAATATAATAACTATCAATAAATAAAAATAAGACGTCTAAACGTCTTATTTTTTACATTAATCATAAAATAATCAATTATTTTTCATTCTTTCTACGTTTTCCAAGACCTACTAGTCCAAACATAGATACTAATGAAATTCCAATCAAACTCAATACTGAATTTGAATTAGTTTCACCAGTTTGTGGTAATTTTTGTTGGTTGGCTGAATTGTTATTGCCACTGGCTTTACCGTTATTATCACTAACCGTTTTACCTTGATAATTATCAGCATTATCATGTTTATCTTGATTACCAGAAGTTACCGGTTTATCTACAACATACTTAATTCTAATATTTTCACCTGGATGATTTGGATCTACTGGATATGGATCACCTGGTTTCAAGGGTTTGTTTGTGATTGGGTCCAATGGAATCATCCCAGGAATATCTGGAATTACCGGATTACCTGGTTCGCTTGGATTCGTTGGATCATTTGGATATTTAGGATGATCAACTCCTGGAATCTCGTTTCCGTTTGGATCTACTGGAATCAAATTACCCATTTTAGAATAGTAAACTGTTTCATCATCATTTACTGAGTTCTCAGTTACTTGTTTAGCTGCTAACACTGATTGATTCTTATCAACTAAGTAGTAACCATCAACTACTGGTGATTTAACTTCGTTAAAGCTTGGGTGTGAACTTACCCATGGAGTGTAAGTTACTTCCTTAGTTACCAGGTTAACATCAGCATCTCTAGTAAAGGTTACGTTTTGAACTACAGTTCCATGAACTTCTTTACCAGTTGCCTTATCTACATAATGAACTGTTTGAGTAATGGTTCTGTTCAAATCATCTTTCTTGACACCATCTGGATAATTAATATCTGGATGTCCTGGAACATTTGTACCTGGATTCTTGGGATCATCATGTGGAACCTTAACATGTACTTGTTCCAAGGTAACTGTGTAGTTTTGGTCTTTATCATCTTTACCAAAGCTTGCACCATCCTTTGGATATCCATCGTTAACAACTTTATAACCTTGTTTTTCCAGGTTCTTAATCTCTTCACTAGTAGTGTAGTTTGATTTATCACCTGGTTTACCGGTTAATTTTTCTTTATGAAGCAAATCGTTGGTATCCTTATCAACATATGAAACATTAATGTGTTGATCAGTATTTACATATACGATGTTAGTGTTGTCACCTGGTTTGTTTGGATTTACTGGATAGTTAGTTCCTGGTTCAATTGGGTCACCCTTTGGATTTAATGGGGTTTTACCTGGAATAGTTGGAACTTTTGGATCAGTAATCTTATCAGGATTATTTGGATCATTTGGATAGTTTTTACCTGGTTGAAGTGGATTACCTGTTGGATCTACTGGTACCAATTGTCCAACTTTTTCGTAGTAAACTGTTTCATCATCATTTACTGAGTTCTCAGTTACTTGTTTAGCTGCTAACACTGATTGATTCTTATCAACTAAGTAGTAACCATCAACTACTGGTGATTTAACTTCGTTAAAGCTTGGGTGTGAACTTACCCATGGAGTGTAAGTTACTTCCTTAGTTACCAAGTTAACATCAGCATCTCTAGTAAAGGTTACGTTTTGAACTACAGTTCCATGAACTTCTTTACCAGTTGCCTTATCTACATAATGAACTGTTTGAGTAATGGTTCTGTTCAAATCATCTTTCTTGATACCATCTGGATAATTAATATCTGGATGTCCTGGAACATTTGTACCTGGATTCTTGGGATCATCATGTGGAACCTTAACATGTACTTGTTCCAAGGTAACTGTGTAGTTTTGGTCTTTATCATCTTTACCAAAGCTTGCACCATCCTTTGGATATCCATCGTTAACAACTTTATAACCTTGTTTTTCCAGATTCTTAATCTCTTCACTAGTAGTGTAGTTTGATTTATCACCTGGTTTACCGGTTAATTTTTCTTTATGAAGCAAATCGTTGGTATCCTTATCAACATATGAAACATTAATGTGTTGATCAGTGTTTACATATACGATGTTAGTGTTATCACCTGGTTTGTTTGGATTTACTGGATAGTTAGTTCCTGGTTCAATTGGGTCACCCTTTGGACCTAATGGGGTCTTTCCTGGAATAGTTGGAACTTTTGGATCAGTAATCTTATCAGGATTATTTGGATCATTTGGATAGTTTTTACCTGGTTGAAGTGGATTACCTGTTGGATCTACTGGTACTAATTGACCAACTTTTTCATAGTAAACTGTTTCATCATCATTTACTGAGTTTTCAGTTACTTGTTTAGCTGCTAACACTGATTGATTCTTATCAACTAAGTAGTAACCATCAACTACTGGTGATTTAACTTCGTTAAAGCTTGGGTGTGAACTTACCCATGGAGTGTAAGTTACTTCCTTAGTTACTAGGTTAACATCAGCATCTCTAGTAAAGGTTACGTTTTGAACTACAGTTCCATGAACTTCTTTACCAGTTGCCTTATCTACATAATGAACTGTTTGAGTAATGGTTCTGTTCAAATCATCTTTCTTGACACCATCTGGATAATTAATATCTGGATGTCCTGGAACATTTGTACCTGGATTCTTGGGATCATCATGTGGAACCTTAACATGTACTTGTTCCAAGGTAACTGTGTAGTTTTGGTCTTTATCATCTTTACCAAAGCTTGCACCATCCTTTGGATATCCATCGTTAACAACTTTATAACCTTGTTTTTCCAGATTCTTAATCTCTTCACTAGTAGTGTAGTTTGATTTATCACCTGGTTTACCGGTTAATTTTTCTTTATGAAGCAAATCGTTGGTATCCTTATCAACATATGAAACATTAATGTGTTGATCAGTGTTTACATATACGATGTTAGTGTTATCACCTGGTTTGTTTGGATTTACTGGATAGTTAGTTCCTGGTTCAATTGGGTCACCCTTTGGACCTAATGGGGTCTTTCCTGGAATAGTTGGAACTTTTGGATCAGTAATCTTATCAGGATTATTTGGATCATTTGGATAGTTTTTACCTGGTTGAAGTGGATTACCTGTTGGATCTACTGGTACTAATTGACCAACTTTTTCATAGTAAACTGTTTCATCATCATTTACTGAGTTTTCAGTTACTTGTTTAGCTGCTAACACTGATTGATTCTTATCAACTAAGTAGTAACCATCAACTACTGGTGATTTAACTTCGTTAAAGCTTGGGTGTGAACTTACCCATGGAGTGTAAGTTACTTCCTTAGTTACTAGGTTAACATCAGCATCTCTAGTAAAGGTTACAGTTTGAACTGCAGTTCCATGAACTTCTTTACCAGTTGCTTTATCTACATAGTGAACTGTTTGAGTAATGGTTCTGTTCAAGTCATCTTTCTTGACACCATCTGGATAATTAATATCTGGATATCCTGGAACATTTGTACCTGGATTCTTGGGATCATCATGTGAAACCTTAACATGTACTTGTTCCAAGGTAACTGTGTAGTTTTGGTCTTTATCATCTTTACCAAAGCTTGCACCATCCTTTGGATATCCATCGTTAACAACTTTGTAACCTTGTTTTTCCAGGTTCTTAATCTCTTCACTAGTAGTGTAGTTTGATTTATCACCTGGTTTACCGGTTAATTTTTCTTTGTGAAGCAAATCGTTGGTATCCTTATCAACATATGAAACAGTGATGTGTTGATTAGTGTTTACATATACGATGTTAGTGTTATCACCTGGTTTGTTTGGATCAATTGGATAGTTAGTTCCTGGTTTTAATGGTGTTTTATTATCTCTTGGATCTAATGGGATCTTTCCTGGAATAGTTGGAACTTTTGGATCGGTAATCTTATCAGGATTATTTGGATCATTTGGATAGTTTTTACCTGGTTGAAGTGGATTACCTGTTGGATCTACTGGTACTAATTGTCCAACTTTTTCGTAGTAAACTGTTTCATTATCATCAGAGTCGTTTTCAGTTACAGTTTTAAGTGATATTACAGTTTGATTTTTATATTTTAAGTAATATCCCGTAACTACTGGTGATTTCTTTTCACTAAAGGTATTCTTACCATCTTTAGCTGTCCAGTTGCTTGTGTAAACATTTTGTTTAGTAACCTCATCATAGTATCCAGATCTGTTGTATTCTACTGAATCGGTTGCTGAAGTGTTAATTTTTGTTCCACTTTCATCAACATACTTGATTTCTTGATTGATTGTCTTTTGTGAATCAACCTTTGGAAGAGGACTTTGTTTATGCTTGAAATGAACTTCGTACTTCTTGTCTACTCCATCATTACCAAGCTTGATATTTTTCCCATTGGTTGTATCCCTATTAGGAACTAATACATAACCTTTTGCAATTAATTCATCAATACTTGCTTTAGTATTTTTATTAGTCTGTTCATCAGTCTTACCGTTAATGTGGTCGGTTTTAACTGTTGTATTAGTATCATCATCAATATAATCAACATGTGCTCTTTGATCATTAGCTTGATACAACAATACAATCTTATCTGGTTCATTGTCGCTAATTTTTCCATTATTTAAGGTTGTATTCTCAGTCTCATTGTATTTGGAAGTATTAACTTCATCAGGGAAGACAAGATTAGACTCTTGACCCTTAATTTGACTATGAACTTGAACTAATTTTCCATTGATTAAATAACCTTTGTAGGTATAACCAGTGAGACTAGTTTGAATTCTTGACCAGCTATTCGAACCACCATTTTCTCCAGCACCAATTATTTCTCCAGTAACACCTTGTAAAGCTGAATTTGATTGTCCAGCTTGTGGATTGTCATAGCTATCATGTAATTTAACGCCATTTGATTTTGATCCATCATCAGTTTTTTCCAAAGATACTGTAGCCATTTGTGGATTGGCCTCATAGTAAAAATTAACCCCTGATGGATAACCAACAAATCCTAATGAATCAACAAAAGCAATTTGTTTACCGTTTCCTTTAATTGGACTAAAGGTTGCTTGATCCATTCGATTATTCATCGATGAACTCAAATAGTTAGGTATTACTATTTGAATGTTATCATTACCAGCTGCATCTTTAGCATTTAGTGTATATTTACCAAGTGAATTCTTATAGAGAGTAGAAGTTACTTGTTCTAATCCAGTTTGTGGTTGAGTATCGGAAATTAAATCACCATTTTTAAGATAGAAGTACAAAGTTCCTGGAATCGTATAAGTAGCTTCTGGGTTATTTCCTGCAACTGCTGCATCTTTATTTTTATTTTTTAAATTAGAAACCTTAACTTGGTTAGAACCTTCATCACTTTGAGCCAAACCATTATTTATGTACTGACCTGCTTCATTAGTCATATGCCACCAAATAACAGACTTAGAATCACCGTTATTTAGTACTTTAGTTCTCATAACAGCCTCTTTAGGAAAGTTATCATTACCTAGGTAAGCTTTCATAACAGCTCTATCAAATGGATTATTGGCATCCATTACCATACTGTACTCACGACGATTTCCATCAGCCCTGCTAATGTAGTAACGATCAACCGTGTATGCTGTAAATTGTCCTTGAACAGTTTGACGTAACTGAGACCCACTTCCACTTTCACTTAAAGACTTAGTATTGCTACCTGAAACTTCCGTTAATTCTTTTTTCAATGTGTAGCCAGGGATTTTATCAGAAGTAACCTCAAATTGATCTGGGTACAAGTTCCCAGTGGCACCATTAATCAATAGTGTAGTCTTAGCATCACTATCTTCAGGTTTACCTTTTCTTTCTGGAATTCTTTCCTTAGTCTTAACTAATTGACCATTTTGTAGTTTTGCATAGTAATAGTTAGCGTCAACTGCGGTAGCGTTTATTACATTAGATCCAAATGATATGCTAATTAATTTAGTAGTTCCATAACTAGAATCATAGTTTAAATCATTTGGATTCTGGTACATATGATTTAATTCGTAGTTAGCACCATTTATATCAGAGTCTTTAGGAGAATTATTGGAAATCCAAGTTTTATTGTTTAAATCATCTCCTGTAAGCGTTTTACCCTTATTGTTACTATCTGTACCATCAACTAAACTAACCTTAGAATCACCGGCATCAATATATTGACGTCCTGTAATACGATTGCCATAAGTAAAAACTACTATTGTACGTCCAGCAATAGTCTGATGTCCAAATGGATCGTTACCTGTTTGTCTAGCTAAGGCTAACATCTGTTGTTCGTGGTTAGTATTCTCGAAAATACGTCCATAAGCGTAAAAGCCACTTAACATAGAATCATTTTTGAATAAATCAGGAACCTTAGGGTTAACAGTTACCTTATCACCAGCAGGAACATTGTGTTGATTTTCATCATTACCAACCCGATCTGTTAAAGCCATAGTCTTTTCTGACTTATTTTCTGATTCTGAACTTGTTGCTGCAGATGATTTACTTTCCGATGCTGAACTCGTTGCTGCAGATGACTTACTTTCTGCTGCTGAACTTGTTGCTGCAGATGATTTACTTTCTGCTGCTGAACTTGTTGCTGCAGATGATTTATTTTCTGCTGCTGAACTTGTTGCTGCAGATGACTCACTTTCTGCTGCTGAACTTGTTGCTGCAGATGACTCACTTTCTGCTGCTGAACTCGTTGCTGCAGATGATTTACTTTCTGCTGCTGAACTTGTTGCTGCAGATGATTTGTTTTCTGCTGCCGAACTATTTGATTGGTTTTCAACAGTTACAGTATCAGCCTTAACACTATTGCTTTCTAAATAACTAGTTGCCATGCCACCCATCAAACCAAAAACGGCAAGTGAAACAACAACCCAGTTTTTCTTTACTTTTCTCAAAACTTTTTTTCATTAGTTTTGTCAATCTGTTTTTTATTATATAAAATAATAAATTACCTCCTAAAGCATAAAATGCACAAACGATTCAAATAAAACTTCTGCAATCCTTACATCACACAAAATATAATTTCGCTAACATTTATTTTACACTACTTTAAATTAATAACACATTTTAATGAATTATAAGTTTGAATAATTTAATATGTAAAAACAATCCTATAAAAATAAATTCACCATTAAGAATACTTATATAGAGAATTTAATGCATCACCTATGATTTAAAATCATCGTCATAGATTGAAAGAATTTTTACAGCTAAGTCACACCTCCCTATTTTTATAACTATTTTAAAATAACAAAATTATTTAGTAAAATATTTAAACGGATACTATACGATTCATCACAAAGTAATCTATATATACCAATATTTAATCGGGATAAGTTTTTTTATTTAATGCTTTATTAGCATAATAATAATTAACAAATTACAAATCGTATCCAAACCACATAAAAATGGCTAGTCATCGATAAAATATCGACGACTAGCCATTTAACTAATTATTATAAATTAATATAACTTTTGGATTATAAATCAAATCTGTAAATATTTTTAAACCATACTTATCTACTAGTATCATAAATTAATTTTAGAACTCGGTAGGCAGAAACTTGTAAATCTCTTAGCGTAAGTTCATGTTTCTGGCGTAAACCAGCCAAGATTCCTTCAATATCCTCTTTGGTTCCGGGCATGATTAAATCATTACCGGCTTTAATACATAATGATGAAGAACTAATTGGATATTTTTTAAGATCATCACCAGGAAACGAAGTAGTCGTTAGCCAATCACTCATAACCAAGCCTTTAAACCCAAATTCTTTTCTTAAAATATTATGAATTAATTCATAATCATTTGCCGTATGAATTCCATTTATTAAATTATAAGAAGTCATAATCGTTGCAGGAGCAGATTCTTTAATCGCAATTTGAAAGGCTTTTAAATAAATTTCTCGAAGTGCTTTTTCTGACAAAATACTGTTAGAATGCATCCGATTAGTTTCTTGATTATATGCTGCATAGTGTTTCAAAGTAGCAGAATGACCTTTGATGCTTTGAATTCCATTAATCAAAGCCGCTGCCATCTTACCACTTACATAAGGGTCTTCTGAATAGTATTCAAAATTTCTTCCACAAAGAGGTGATCTTTGAATATTCATTGCTGGAGTGAGCATAATGTCCACGCCAAATATCGACATTTCTGTACTAATAATTTTCCCACAAATATTTACAAACTCCAGATTCCAAGATTGGGCTAATGAGGTCCCAATGGGAATGGCAGTGGTAAATTGATAGTAATTTTCTCTACCTGGAACTAACTCTTTTGAAACGGACTGATTTTTATCTAGTTGATAAACTTGATTAATTCGTAACCCAGCTGGTCCATCCGCCATATTAATTTGCGGAACTTTCTTATCACTTAGTTTCTTCGTTGTTTCACCCGCACCACCAGCAATGACGGTAGAGGCATCCCCAACAATTTCAGCAATACTTTGACTATTTTCATTGAAATTACCCACACATAAGTATGCCAATTCTGTGTCTGATAAAGAAGCAACTAAATCTTGTAAGCTAGCCTCATTTTTCATTACTTGATCAAAAGTTACATTCGCATTCTTTTTTTCAAATACTAGTTCTTTTTCATCATTTTCTGAATATCCGTCTAGTGGTGTAAACGATGCTGGATTTACTTTTAAGGTTACTAAGTCATTAGTGACTTGTTCCCCTTTAGCCGTTTCTGACTTGATTTCTTCTACAAAATCAGTGGTCTTAATCCCTTTGACCTGCTCAATTAAGATATCTTCTTCCACTAAAAGATTGGCAACTGCTTGTCCATCTCGGGATTGATTTCCAACCTTTAATAAGTAGTTTCCCTGCTTGATTTCCCAGGCAGATTTCGCTTCGTCATAAGTAGCTAACTGGGTTAAATCAAGCTCAATGTTTACTTGCTCTGTTTCACCAGGAGCTAATGCTTGGCTCTTTTTAAAGGCAACTAATTTTTGATAGTAGTTGTGATTAGCTTGCTTTTGCGCCACGTAAACTTGAACAACTTCCTTACCCGCAAAATCACCTTGGTTAATTACCTTAACTGGAATATGCACACTTTTTTGTTCCAGCGTAATTGGATCAACCTTAATTTCAAAATCCGTGTATCCCAGTCCATACCCAAACGGAAAGACCACGGGACGATTGAACGTATCAAAATAACGATATCCTACAAATACCCCTTCGTTATAAACCGTATCATCTTGAGATCCAAAGGTTTTAGTAGAAGGATAATCAGCTAAATTAGCCCAGGTAGAAGTCAATTTACCAGATGGATAAGCTTTTCCAACTAAAATGTCATATAAAACTTCACTAGTAACGATTCCTAATTGACCTAATAATAAAATATCTTTTACTGCACTCAACGGCGAAAGGTCAATGAAACTACTAGTATTTAAAACCAATAGAAAATTATCATACAACTGATTTAATTTCGTAATTTCACTAATTTCATTTGAACTTAGTTTAATGTCACCCTCGATATTTTCTCGATCGCTAAATTCCCCAGAAACTCGACTCAAAACATAGATTGCGGTTGAACCCTTTTTCTCTAACGGAATTTCATAGTCCAAGGCCGGCATTCCTTTTCCCATCGCATACAATTCAAAAGGAATCCCATTTGCCTCTGCTTCTTTTCGAAGTGAAGCCTCAAACTTTACTTTTCCCTTTTGTAAAACCTCATCAAATGAGTCTAACCAAGCTTTATTTAAAACTTTAACGTTTTCTGCTTCAAAAACATCTTCAATGTTATTGAACTTTCTAACGTTAACATTTCCAGAACCCGTTCCACCTTTGACAGTATGCCTTACCCCACTACCATAAAGGGCAATTTCATTAATCCCTGCTAGGGGGAATTTACCACTTCTTCTTAAAAATAAAGTTGATTCTGGAGCAAGTTCTCGTAATTGTTTTTTATGTAAAATTTCATATTCTTGGATAGATTTCGTTTTAATTCTTTTAAACTCACTCATCTTTTTATCCTCTCAAACCATTTCCACTTAAATTAAATTATTGCTGTGACTGATGCGGCAGCAACTATCAAAGCTAATCCAATATTAGTATAGATCATTTCTTTATGCGTCTTAGTTTGTTTAAGCATGTAAATTCCAGTAAGAGTTGCAACTACCACACTAACTTGAGAAAGTACAAACGCATTTGATAAACCTAACATTTGTGGTTGTGCTGCAGATAGATATGCCAAAGCTGCAATCACGGCAAGCAATCCACCCACGATTTGTTTATAGGTAACTTTTTCTACAAACGCATTTTGTTTCTTAATATTAAGTAACGCATATAAAACCGCCGCTAATAACATCCCAATTACCTGAGGAAGAAATACTTCTAAAGCAGTCATTGGTTCCATTTTAGGAAGGAATCCTTTGGCCCAGGTCAAGTTAGGAACTTGTGGTGCAGCAGAATATAACCAATATCCAATTGTACCAATCAATAATAAAATGACGGTTTGTTTTATTGCGGCAGCGTTAGTTTTTTGTCTATGTTCTGTCCAAGTGGTTAAAGTGGCACCTAAAATAATTACCAATAATGCAATTATTCCAATCGTTTTATTCAAAACTCCTGACCAACTATTAAGGGCAAAGGCACCCCAAAGAGCAGTTGCAATTAACTGAAACGCAGTTGTGATTGGCATCACGATTGAAGAACCCACTAATTGATAACCTTTAAAAGCTAAGGTTTGACCAAATCCCCAGCCAAAACCAGATAAGACACATAAAAATAAATTAAAACCAGTCGGTAACTTGGTTCCTGTAGCAAAGAATACAATTACTGCAGCAATCGTAGATCCCATTGTCACCCCTAAGATTTGATTAGCGGGTTTCCCACCTATCTTTGACAAAATGGTTGGAATCATTCCCCAAACTAACACTGGTATTAGTCCAATTATTAAAGCCATAATCATTCTCCTTTTTGCAAAATAAAATTGCACACATTGTATTGACGCAGATTATTATAGACCAATTGAACAGCATTTGGAAGCGCTTTCAAACAATTTGTTAAAAGTCTTATTATCAATCATCACTAATATCTCGATAATTTATAATTAAATAGATATAAAATATGTTTCATCAAACGTTGATGTTTCAGTATTTCAGTAACAACTAATCTGTTAATAAATTCGGTAAAAAATATTTTTTTAAATACTTGAAATTTTATTTTTAAAACAAAAAAACTCTCATCAATAAATGAGAGTTTTCATATTTTAATTTATTTTTTTAACAATTTTGCTAATACAGCTGATTGACCAGTTGTATCAAGATGATCTGTATCAGTAATAATTAAATTACTATCAGAATTAGCCAAATCCTTAAAGGCATTAATTGATTGATTATTAAAGTAGTTACTATCAGCATTTCGAAGTGCTTCTTGAATTTTATTAATCCGATAATTTTCGGCATCAGCTTGGGTTTTAGTTGCTTCCGCATTCGCTTTGGCGGTCGAAATTAACGCCTCATTTTTAGCATTAGTGCTTAATTCAATTGACTTAGCTTCCCCTTCAGCTTTAGAAATGGCTGCGGTTCTTTCACGATCAGCTTGCAATTGCATATCCATTGATTTTTGAATTGCTTGGCTTGGGCGTAACTCATCGATGTTGATTCGATCAACGCGCACACCATAGGTTCCCGTTAAATCACCGATTGCTTCAGCTAAATCTTGGTTAATTTTACTAGTTGATCCTAAGGCATCATTTAAGTCCATCCGACCAATAATATCTCGCAAGTGACCACGAACTAATTGTTGCATTGATTCAATCGAATTAGTATTTTCGTATGTATAATTTACGGGATCAGTAATGTGAAAGTTTAAAGTAACCGTAGCGCCAATATCCGCATTATCCTTCGTAATAACCGAGTATCCGTCTAGTTTTAGTGGTTGTAATGCTAAGCTAACCTTACGAATTCTTTGCACCAACGGAATGATAAACCGGGGTCCACTGTTTTTAGTTCCGGTATATTTACCAAAAGTTTCCACTAACCCAACGTTATTTTGGGGAACAATTTTAAAACATAGTCCTAATAAAATTATGATAATTACAATTAATACAAACATAATAGTTATTCTCCTTTAAAGCTTATTCGATTGGTTCTAAAGCTAATTGATTAAGGTGGTTTACTGCCACTATCTTATACAAATTATGCTTAGCATCAACCTGTGAATTCACTTCATATTTATAAAAGTCACCTTTAACTTTAACCGTTTGAGTTTTAATATCAATATCTTTTTTTGGAATTATATTATTAATAATGTGATTAAATTCAAATTGGTTTCTCATTTAGATGCCTCCTTTTAAATCATATTATAGTTACTTTTACTAAATAAAAAAGACTTATTTCACTAGAAAAGTAAAATAAATCTTGAAAAATAAATATAAAAAAAGACCCAAAAGTGGGTCTTTCATTTTACCAGTAATTGTTGGCGTTTCTAAATGCTACGGCGTTTTCAACTGAACCGTAACGACTAACCGCATAATCGCGAGCAACACGTTCTTGATTAGCTGGTGAATGATCACCGTTTAAATATGAAGCACTAAGTTGGTATTTACCAATATATTGACCGTTGGTAGCGTTGTAATCATTGCCAGATTCTACGGCACCAATTGAATCAAGTGAACCATCACTCACTACGGCACTTGATTGAGCAGGAGCTGCAGGAGCTGGTTGTGGAGCTGGAGTAGCAGCCACTGGAGCTGCAGCAACTGGTGCTGCTTGAACTGCTGGAGTTGCAGCTTGGTCATCTGAATCATCAGTAGCTTGTGCTTTGGCAGTATCAGTTGCTTGATCATCAGCTACAGTAGTTTGGTTTGACTTGCTATCGTTGTTGTCATCAGTAGTTGCCTTAGCAGTAGTTGCTTTTGCACTATCATTAGATTTAACGCTAGCATCCGCTTTAGAAACTAAGGCTGACTTAGGAGCATTTTTAACACTCTTCTTATCAACCTTTACGTTTCCTTTACCATCAAAGATGAATACTTCACCTTCGAAAATTTTGTCAATGTTTTTGCTTTTGTTAACCTTTTTAAACTTGTTTTCAGAAACATCGTATTTTTCTGCTAATTCGCTAACTGTTTCACCGGATTTAACGGTGTGCTTAGTTTGGCCGTTGGCAGATACGATAAGAGTACCAGCGATAATCAAACCGACTGATAACACGATCATAGTGATAATGGTTTTTGGGAACTTCATAATAAAACTAATCTCCTTCAAATATCGAATAATAGAAAGTCACTCTCTTTCAAGCGACAAGAATTATTCTAAAGAAATAATATTACATTAAAGTTACAGAAAAGTTTCTGTAATCCATTTTTTTGTAATATAGAAATCTATCTGCAATATTTTGATACAAAAAAATCTCCCTTCCCGGTATGACGGGAACGAGAGATTTAAATTTTATTAATTTGTAACAAAAATCAGTCCAAAAGTTTAATTTTTCTTTAATTTTTTTAGTCCAATTCCCGTAAATCCACTCAAAATTGAGAAAACTGGACATAGGAGACTGAAAAATACAAAAGGAAGATATTCTAAAGTAGGAACATTTAAAGTGTTAGCCACAAAAACTCCGGCAACTCCCCAAGGAACCAAGTAGTTAATTACGGCTCCTCCATCTTCTAAGGAACGTCCCAATGCTTCTGGTGCTAGACCAGCTTCTTCATAGCTCTTTTTAAACGCAGTTCCGGGTAAGATCACAGAGAGGTACTCTTCTCCGATGAAGATATTAACCCCAATAGCAGTTAATACCGTACTCAACACCAACCGACCGTGGGACTTAATGTGCGTTGAGAACCGCTTCATAACCGTCTCAATGATTCCTAAGTTAATTAGTAAGCCCCCCAGAGCCAAGGCAATGATAATCAGCGTCATGGTATCGGTCATCGAAACAATTCCACCCCGATTCAAAATCTGGTTCACCTCGGCACTGCTAGTCTTAATCTTAAATCCATTTTGCATGACATCCGCAATTTTCGCAAAAGAGTAGTGATTATTGGGATTAACCATCATCATGAAGATGGTTACTAAGATGTTAATGAATAGGGTTGGGACCGTCGGAATCTTCGTCCATGCACAAACTAATAGTAATAACACGGGGATTAACATCCAGATGGAAATTGTAAAGTTGGCATTCAAGACGTTAATCGTTTCGGTAATCTTACTTAAACTAGCTTCCTTATGGCCTCCACCGAGGATAGTAAACATCACTAGCGAGAGGACAAAGGCTGGAATCGTTGACCACATTAAGTTTTTAATGTGACCATACAGATCATCTCCGGCAATTGCAGAAGCCAGGTTCGTGGTCGCTGATAGTGGTGACATTTTGTCACTAAAGACGGCGCCGGAAACGACTGCTCCTGCGACCATTGCCGGATTAATTCCCATGGTGATTCCGATTCCCATCGCCGCAATTCCGACCGTGGAAATGATGGTAAAGGCACTTCCAATGAAGCTCCCGATAAAGGCACACATTAAAAATACCGATGGTAAAAACCACCGAATACTTAAAATGTTAAACCCATAGACCATCAATGTGGGGATTACTCCAGACATAATCCAAACCCCAATTAATGACCCAATTAAGAGGAAGATAAATAACGGGATGATTCCGTTTTTAATCCCCACCACAAAGCTGTCATCAATCTCATCCCAGCTAAAGCCGCGAAACCGGGCCCACAAAATTAACGATAAAATAATCGTTAAGATGGGTACCACTGGAGTTAGTTTTAGGGCAATGATTCCAATTCCCATAATCACTAACATCAACATTAAAATTAAAACCGCTTCGCCTAGTTTAGGCTGCGCGTTCTGTTTCTTTTTTTCTTTCAAAATATTCCCCCGCTATTCCGTTAATTTTCTATCCAAGTAATGAGCTAATTTTTCTTCCGTATAGATTCCGGTAACCTTTTCAACTCCCTTTCCGTTTCTGAAAAGAACGATGGTAGGTAAACCATACACAGAATATTCCTTAGCAATTGCTTGATTATTATCAACGTTTAGCTTGGTAAACTTGATTTGACCTTCATACTTGGTGGCTAACTTTTCTAAAACCGGGTCCATGATTTTACAAGGACCGCACCAAGGCGCCCAGAAATCAACTACTACTAGTGATCCTTGGACGCCTGCTTTAAAACTATTTGCATCTAATTCGGTAATCATACTACTTTTTCTTTCTAATAAAATGAATTATAACAGTGACAATAATGGCTAAAATAACAAAGATTCCAAACATTGAGGCCGGAATTTCGATGTCAATAATTGGAATGGATAACAACAATTTCAACCCAATCACAAATACCAACACGTAGGCCATTGTTTTTAGTTCTGGAACCTTCTTCATCAAGACCATGATGAATTCAGCAATTCCTCGCATGGCAATAATTCCTACCATTCCCCCAATTAAAACAACTACGGGATTAGAAGAAACTGCCAACGAAGCTAAAACAGAATCGATTGAGAATAAAATATCCATCATTTCAATCTGAATTACGACCCACCAGAAAAACTTCCGACTGTGGGTGTTCCCGTTTCCCTTAATCTGTTTAGCCTTTTTATCTTTTTTCTGTGGCAAGAAAAATTTAACTGCCAAATAAATTAAATAAATGGAACCAATTAACTTAATTTCCCAAAAATGAATTAGGAAAACTCCCGCTCCAATCACTAAGAACCGGAAAATATAAGCACCCCATAGTCCATAGAACAGTGATTCTTCTTGCAACTTCTTCGTTGGTAACACTTGTGTTTGCGTGGCTAACACAATGGCATTATCAACGGACATCACACACTCTAACACGACTAGCGAGAAAATTATCAACCAGTCGTTTCCCGAGGTAATGACACTTGTCCAATTATTTAAATCAAAAAACGGACCATATAAACGTTGGATTATTTCAAACAATCAGGATTCTCCTTTACTTGCCCATTGCCTCATTATCGTATTTAACTAAATTATGCGTCTTAATAACGTTCACAATCTTTTTAGTATACTCAGGGTCAGTGGCGTAAGTATTCTTCTGTAGTAACTTAGCTTGTTCTTTGTAATCAGTGGTGTGATCCTTACTTAAAAACTTATCATAAAGCGCTTGGTTATGATCTTCAATCGCGGTTTGTAAGTCCGGATACTTTCTAAATTGGGCAATTTCATCAACGTGTTTCCCATCAATATATTCCCCAGTACTATAAGAAATGGAATCCCCTTGATAAGTTCCCTTAATTCCAAAGGGGTTATATGCATTGGTATAAAGCTTGGATTTACCCCAGTTAGATTCCAAAATAGCCTGGGCAATTACGATACTAGGTAGCACTTGCTTATTTTTCTTATATAAATTAACGGAAGGTGCTGATACTTGTTTGATAAACTTCCTTTGTTGAATCAAAATTGGATCATGAGCTTCGTTATACGCCTTTTGCGCTGCAATTAATCTTTGTTGGTTAATGTGCTGGCGAATCTTATAGGTTCCAAATAGAAGGGAAAAGGTACCTGCCACAATTACAAATGCAATTATGGGATACCAGATACTATTTCCCTTTTCGTTCGTTTTAATCTTAAATTTCATTAATAGACACTCCTTTAATGTTTTCTATTATACCCTATCATCTTTAACTTTTAACTAATTAAATGTTGCAATTAAATTAATGAATTAGTCTAACTACCTAAACTTTTACTGCCATTTGCACTATAATGGTAGCAATGTAAAAAAGGAGTCAGAAAATATGATTACAAACGATCAAATTAACCAAAACATCGATTGGGTCCAAGTTACCGACTGCCTTCCCATCGAAAAAGAATCTTTAAAAAAAGAATACGGCTTAACTGAAGAAATGCTGTACTACACGCTTGATCATCACGAACGTCCTCGAATAGAATACTACGATGAGGAACAAATTCTGTTGATCATCTTTGACGTGGCCGAACCTTCTCGTTTTAGTGGTGATATTTCTGCCGAACCGATTGGTTTAATCATCCGCGGCAATACCCTCTTTACCTTTACGGCTAACCAAACCAATTTTGTAAACAAGTTAATTCGATCAATCGTAGATAAACTTCCCCAACTCCAACGAGACAATCTCTCACCTTTGGACGTGGTATTTAAATCTCTTTATTATCTAGCCATTCAATATTTCGATTATATTAATCAAATTAACAGTATTCGGACTAGAATTCAAAGGAACTTACGCGAAAAAACTAACAAAAGTGCCATTAACCAACTCTTAAAGCTCCAAACCGATTTGGTGTACTTCTTAACTTCCCTATCGGCCAACAACGATATGTTGATTATGTTGCAAAGAAGGTTAGGAAAAACCCTATCCGACTATGATAACGATGTCTTAGATGACGTCATCGTCGAAATTCAACAGGGGCTTTCTATGGCCCAGATGGCTAATCAAGCAGCCCAACAAGTTGCGAGTGCCTACTCAAACTTGTTAGACAGTAACTTGAATAAAACCATGAAATTCTTAACCGTTTTCTCAATCGTACTAACCGTTCCCAACATCGTGTTTGGTTTTTACGGGGAAAACGTGAATCTCCCCTTCATGAATCATCCGATGGCTTGGCAAATCACCTTGATTATCACTATCATTTTGATTGCCATTGTCCTCTTCATCATGAGATTTAGTGACTTCTTTAGCCACTAGGACAAAATTAAAGAGCTGCTTTCATTTTAGAAAGTAGCTCTTTTTTTATTCCACTAGATAACTGACGTGACCATCGTCATTGAGATAGCCATACAAACGTTTTTGTTTCTTATCATCAAAGTAACCCATGTCCATCAAGGTTTTGCCATCCTTTTCGACAAAACCATGATGCATTGCGATAACCATATCATGCGTTAGGCTAACTTCTGCCATCCGTTTGCGGGCTTTAGAAATGGAAACGGTGAGGGAATAATCTTGATCAAGATAAAATTTAATCAATTTTACCATGACAAAGTTTTTATGATCAAAGACCCGCGTTGCCATTTTCTCACTACGTACGCTATGAATGTAACCTTTTTGTTCCCAATATCTGAGTTGGCGCGGAGATACGTCGGTCATCTTACTAACTTCACCAATTCGAAAAATATAGTTTTTCTCATTTAAAGATTCAATGAACTTTTTATCTTCCATAATAAGCGCCTCCTTCATCTAGTTTTTTAAACTGACGTTAATAATAACCTCTTTATGCTTACAAGTATACCACTCACACTAATTTATCAATGATTCTTATACTTAACTTAGTTTTTTTCGCGTTAAAAGTCTGCTATCATGTACCTTATGGATTATGATATTTATCGAAGGGATCTCTATTTTGAAACGTATTAAAAACCTATTAGCTAAAGTAAATACCCGAGTTGGTTTTTTACTTCTCTTAACTTTTTTATTCTGGGCGAAGACCCTTTACGCCTATCTCGTTGATTTTCATTTGATTTCTGGTGGAATTCTACAACATATTCTTCTACTAATTAATCCCATCCCCATCACCGTAATTACGTTGGGGTTGGCTTTTTATTTGAAACCAGCGAAGCTATTTTATCCCGCCATCATTTTGTTAGACGTCTTAAACACCGTCTTGCTCTATCTAAATGTAATTTACTTTAGAGAATTCACCGATTACATGACGGTGGCAACCATGACCGGATATTCCAAGGTGGATCAAGGATTAAGTGGTAGTTCACTAGCCCTAACGTCACCCCACGATGCCTTTTACTGGCTCGATATCATCTTGATTATCGTTTTACTGATCTTCAAGGTGATTAAGATTGACAAGAAGCAACTTAGCAATCGAATCGGATTTGCCATCTTTTCAATCGGGGCACTGCTCTTATTCACTAACACTGCGTTAGCTGATATGGATCGACCCCAACTATTAACTAGAACCTTTGACCGTGGTTACGTTGTAAAGTACTTGGGTCTCCAAGTTTTCACCGTTTATGATGGCTTCCAAACTCATCGAACCAACGAATTACGTTCTACCGCTACCAAGTCAGAAATTTATAAGGTTCAAGACTTCACTTCCAAACACTATGCCGAACCTAATCCAGAACTTTATGGTTCTTTAAAAGGTAAAAACGTGATCGTGTTGCACTTGGAAAGTTTCCAACAATTCTTGATTAACAAAAAGATTGACGGAAAAGAAGTAACGCCGTTCTTAAACAGTATTTATAACAGTAATCATACCTATGCGTTTGATAATTTCTTCCACCAAGTCGGCCAAGGAAAGACTTCTGATGCCGAAAACATGTTAGAAACCAGTACGTATGGATTACCACAAGGATCGCTATTTGCTCAACTAGGTAGTGACAATACCTTCCAAGGTGCTCCAGCCATTTTTGATCAAAAGGGTTACACTTCAGCCGTTTTCCACGGAAACGTGGCTAGTTTCTGGAACCGAAACAACACCTACAAAAACCTAGGTTACCAATACTTCTTTGACGCTAGTTATTACGATACTTCCGGTGACAAAGCTTCCGGTTACGGACTCAAGGATAAGTTGTTATTCAACGACTCCGTTAAATATCTCGAACGCTTGCAACAACCGTTTTATGCTAAATACATCACGGTTACCAATCACTTCCCTTACCAACTCGATGATAAGGATCAAACCGATGATAAGATTACGGCGCCAGATACTGATGATACTGCTGTTAACAACTACTTTGTGACCGCTCATTATCTTGATCAATCCGTTAAGGAATTTTATGACTACCTTGATAAATCTGGTCTAAGCAAGAATACCGCCGTGGTACTCTATGGTGATCACTACGGAATTTCTAACGCAGAAAATACCAGTTTAGCCCCACTATTAGGAATTAAATCAGAGGATTGGAACAGCTTTGATAATACTCAACTCCAACGAGTTCCTTTCATGATTAACTCCCAGTCCTTTAACCAAGGTCACGTTGATCACACTTATGGTGGTGAAATCGATGTGTTACCAACCTTAATGCACTTAATGGGAATTAATTCAAAGAAATACGTTCAATTTGGAACTGATTTATTCTCAAAGGATCATGATCAAGTCGTGGCCTTTAGAAATCAAGATTGGGTTTCTCCTAAATACACTTGTATCGGAGGCACCATTTATAACTCTAAGACGGGTAAGGTAATCAAACCGGACGAAAAACTCCAAAAAGAAATTGATAAGATGCAAGAACAAGTGAAAAAGGAACTTAGTTTATCTGATAAATTAAATTCACAAAACTTACTTCGTTTCTACACACCTAAAGGTTTCCAATCGGTTGACCCTACTAAGTACAACTACGCTAATGCATTTAGCCGGGAAAAGAAGATTGAAAACGAACTTGGTGATAAATCAACCAGTGTCTTTGACCAAAACGGCCAAAAGACCACTAAGAAACTTTTCAACACCGATGCTCCCGAAGTTGATGAACCCAAGAGTGATTCTAACCGAATTCAAATCACCAACGCCGATTCAAATAATTAAAAAAACAAAAAAGTTTTAAAATCAATTCTGATTTTAAAACTTTTTTAATTTATTTATGCAATGATGTACTATGAATTGGCAAACGACGATCTGGATAAAGCTGCTTCATAATTGTATTAACCGCAATTGGTGCCTCACCTAACCCAGTGGCAATTAAAGTATCTTTTCCCAGATAAGTGGCTTGATCACCAATACTAAACAATCCTGGTTCAGACGTTTCTAGTTCAGAGTTAACTTTAACCAAGTTGTGCTCTAATTCTGGTTGGACTTCAAAACTCTGTAAATCTTTATTGTTAGAGATAAATCCATAGTTAACCACTAGCTCATCAACGCTAAATTGCGTTTCCTCATCAGTCTTAACCTTTTTAGCGGTCACTTGTAATTTATCATCAACTTGGTCTAGACGTTTAATCAAGTAAGGGGTTAAAATTTGCACTGATGATTCATTTAACTTATCAATCATGTGTTCTAATCCGCGAAATTCAGCGCGCCGGTGCAAAATAGAAACTTGGTTAGCTACCTTTTCAAGTAATAGCGCCATATCAACGGCGGAGTCTCCTCCACCAGCAACCATCACGTCTTTTCCAGCAAACTTCTCTAAGTTAGTAACGCTGTAAGAAATGAATTTATCGGCTACAGCATCAACGTTTTCTGCGCGTAGTTCTCGCGGTTTAAAGGAACCATTACCGGCAGCCAGAATCACGGCCTTACTGTAACTAACTCCCTTGGTGGTTGTGATTTCAAACCCAGCATCCACCTTTTTAAGGTTTAACACCTTAGTGTCTACTTTTTGATCAACTTCAGTCATTGTATCAAGTTGCTCTTGTAAGTTAGCAATCAACTCTGCACCAGTTAAGCCAGCAAAACCCGCTACATCTAAAATTGTTTTTTCTGGATAAAGGGCTTTAACCTGACCGCCCATTTCTGGTAAACTTTCAATAATTTGTGCTTTCGCATTTCTAAGGCCAGCATAAAAACCAGCGAACATTCCGATGGGGCCACCACCGATAATTGTGATATCATATAAATTGTTTGTCATTTTATCAACCTAATCTAAATCTAATTACAAAGGAACTTTACCATTATGAAATACAAGAAAACATTTATTTTTACTATCTTCCTCCTCATTTTAGCAGTCGGCTTTGGCGGTTGGTGGTATAACGCTCACAAAGAGTCATCATATACCGTAAAGCAAACTAGAACTGCCACAGTATTTATCCCCGGTCTGGGTGGTAACTTCATTACCTCTGATTATATGGTATCATCTTGGGACCGTGATGGGGTAGCAACTAAAGCTTTACAAGTCTACGTTAAAGATAACGGAAAAGTTGAAACCGTCAAACAATACGCCAAGATTGATAAGAACAATCCTTTGGTACAGGTAAACTTTCAAACCAATAATAAACCAGCAATTGAATCGAAATTGATGCCCAACTTAATGAAGTATTTACACGATAAGTATGGGATTAAAAACGTCAACTTAATCGGACACTCATCCGGGGGAGAAATTATCTATGATTATCTTACCAACAAAGATAACTTAAATAAAATTCCTGCCGATCAATTACCTCAAGTAGATAACTTTATTTCAATGGCCAATACCTACCCACTTCACGATAAAAACATCGTTAACCTTCCTAAGAATCTTCGGATTTTAAACCTTTGTGGTGATATTGATCATACTGGAAGTGATGGTTTAATCCCTACTCGAGATGTGCAACCATTTGGAAACTTGGTTAAGGACCACGTTAAGGAATATACCTACTACGTCTACCACGGTGATCCACAACAAGCGCAACACTCGATGTTACACGAAAACCCGGCAATTAATAAAATAATCGCTCAATATATGTATAAATAAACTAAAAACGGTGCATTTACGAAACAATTCTTCGCAAATGTCCGTTTTTTGTTGTTTTATTATTGAAATAATCATGATTTTAACGTATTATTAGAGAAATATATTAATAATCCAGGGAGAAGTCGTATGAGTGTTAAGAAAATGATTTTAGATGTTGATACCGGTGTTGATGATGCAATGGCAATTACCTATGCCATCGCTGATCCAAACGTTGAATTAATCGGAGTATTATCATCTTACGGTAATATCGAAGCTAATCGTGCCGCTGTTAATGCGCTAAGAGTACTACATCTCCTTCATGCTGATCAGGTTCCGGTTTTCATCGGAAATACTGACCCAGTTGATCATAAATATCAAAGAATTGATATTAACGCCCAAATCCACGGAGAAAATGGAATTGGTGACGTTGATTTAGAGCCTGCTACCCATGACTTTGAAAGTCAAAATGGAGTGGACTTCATGATTGAGGCTGCAGAAAAATATGGCAAAGACCTAACAATTGTTGCAACTGGTCCTATGACTAACATTGCTGCTGCCATTAAAAAGAATCATGATGTTATGAAACAAGTTAATAACATTACCATTATGGGAGGCGCCCTTACAGTACCTGGAAACGTAACTCCAGTTGCTGAAGCCAACATCGAACAAGATCCCGTTGCTGCCAACGAAATGTTCACCAGTGACTTAAACATCAACATGGTGGGACTTGATGTTACCCTTAGAACTTTATTAACTAAGGCAGAAACAAAGCAATGGCGTGCAACTAACACCGAAGCTGGTCAAAAGATGGCTGATATCGTAGATTACTACATCGATGTTTACGCCGACATTTATCCTGAACTTGGTGGTTGTTCCCTTCATGATCCCCTCGCAGTTGGGGTTGCCATTGACCCTAGTTTCGTTACCATGCTTCATCTAAACATCATGGTAACTACTGAACACGATGCTTATTACGCCAGAACCATTGCCGATAAAGCTCGTCTAAACGATCCCGACACCAACGTTAACGTTGCCGTTAACGTCGACAAGGAACGTTACTTACAAGAATTTATGAACCTCTTCTTAAATCTCTTTAATAACTTAAATAAATAAAACAAAAACTTCTGAATGATGTGAACCCCACAAGTTGGACAATAATCTAACTTGTGGGGTTTTTGTTATGCCAAGAATAAATTACGAAGTAAAAAATAAAATTATAGAAGAATATTTTAACGGAATTGGGTCAACTACGTTGTCCCAAAAGTACCATGTTTCAAAATCGGTTATATTAGTATGGATTAATAGAATTAAAAACAAAAATTTCAGCATGATTAGTTGTAAAAATCGTCATCAAATAGAGTATTCTTTAGAATTTAAAATTAAAGTATTGAAATATAAAAATTCAAATAATTCTACTTTATCGGAATTGTGCAATAAATTTAAAATACATTCTGAAAGTACTATCTATTTTTGGCAACATCAGTTTGATGAATTAGGTATAATCGGATTATCAAGAAAACGAGGTAATCCCAAAATGACTAAAAACAAGATAACAAAACAAACTAAATTATCAAAAGATGAAAGATTGAAGCAACTTGAAGAAGAAAATTTAATGCTTAGAATTCAAAATGAATATCTAAAAAAACTGAAAGCCTTAGATCAAAAACAAACAAAGAAAAAGTAATGGTAATTGATGATTTAAGGCGTAAATTCAAGGTTAGTTTAAGTTTCATTTTAAGAGCCGTTAAATTACCTAGAAGTAACTATTATTACGCGATTTCATCGCATTCAATAAACAAAGATGTAAATATAATTAAACTAATAAAAGAGATTAAGGAAAACAATCCTAATTATGGGTATAGAAGAGTTACATTGGCACTTAATAATGCTGGTAAAAATGTTAACCATAAACGTGTACTTCGAATTATGAAAAAACATAATCTTCTATCATCAGTTTTCGGAAAGAAAAGACGTAGATATAATTCTTACGAAGGTAATGTTGGTAAAAGATTTAAAAACAGATTGAATCGTCGATTCAATACTCCAATTCCGTTTCAAAAATTAGCATCAGATACAACAGAACTAAGATATGGAAATCAAAGTATCAATGAACGAATATATTTAAATCCAGTTTTAGATTTGTTTTCTGGTGAAATTATTTCATATAGTGTTAGTGATCATCCTGATTTTGATTCAGTTTTTTCACCAATTAAAGAAGCTGTTTTAAAATTGCCTAAAACAAAATTCAAAAGATTCTTTCATTCTGATCAGGGTGTTCACTATCAAAATAAACGTTTAAATAAATTTCTAAGGAAAAACCGCATTACCCAAAGCATGTCACGTAAAGCAACGTGTTTAGATAATGCGGTTATTGAATCATTTTTTCACATTTTAAAAATTGAAATAGGAAACAATTTTAATACAAAAGAGGAACTAATAAATTCCGTTAGGAATTGGATTTATTATTACAATAATTATCGTATTAAAACAAAACTAGGAGGCAAATCTCCGATTCAATATCGAAAACTTGTCTCCTAGAAAGGCTAAATAATGTGTCCAACTTTATGGGTTCACATCAGAATTTAACATTCAGAAGTTTTTTTATTTCATCTTAACTTGTAAATCACTGACCACATCGGCTAACGTTACGTTCTTCATCTCAGCTTCGGCCGCCAGTTGAATCTTTTCATACACTCCGTTGAGCGTCTCTTGAATATTTCTCCCGACCGGACAAGCTTGATTAGTTTCCGTATCAATATGAAGCAGTGGTCCTTCATCTAACGCCTGATAGATATCCCAAACGGTAACTTGATTAGTGGGCCGGCCCACTTTGGGATTGATTCTGCCCGGTTCCGTAATCAAAATTCCCTGTTTCTTTAACTGCGCCATGATTCTTCGTACCAAGCTGGGATTGGATTGCACACTTTCAGCAATGGCCTTACTAGATAAATCATGGTTTTGGAAAATTTCAATGTAAGCTAGGATATGAATGGCGTCGCTTAGGCGGTGTGAGAATTTCAAAAAACTACTCCTTTATTTTAAAATTTCTTTGACTGACTCAGTTAAGCTAGGTAATGGATAACCCAAGACTTTTTCTAAATCAGTCCCCTCAACGTCTAGCGCATCGGTTCTAATTAATGATTGGAAACTAGTAATTACTGCTGCCAAATCTTCGCCCATTCCTGATTTAATCAATTGTTGTTGATATTCGGCGGGAGTTAAACTAATTACCTTAAAGTCGGCTCCAGTAACTTCTTTCACTGCATCCGCTAATTCAGCGTAAGTATGTAACTTGCCACCTAGTTCATAAATCTTTTTATCAGAATGGTATAAAACTTTGGCACCGGCAATTGCGTAGTACTTTTCGTTTGTCCATCCAATTTTAGCACGTCCGGCTGCATAAACAAATGGTTCTCCTTTACTTGCGGCAACAATGGTGCTGGTTTCGTTTCCTAGGTACCAGTTGTCTCGAAGAAGCGCATAATCTAAGCCAGAGTTAATGATTGCTGTTTCCGTATCCTTATGGTCTTGCACAAAATCTTCGCTAGATTGATCAGCTGCTGGGAAACTAGTATAAGCGATAAACTTAACTCCGCTGGCTTTCGCAGCTTTCAATACGTTTTGGTGTTGTTCTAAACGATCTACGGCTTGGCCTGGTAATGAAGAAACCAATAGTAGACGATCAACCCCTTGAAGTGATTTTTCTAGTTGAGCTTCGTCGTTGTAGTCACCGGGACGAACTTCAACTCCTGCGGGTAATAGTTTTTGTCCCTTTTCCACGTTTCTAGCCAACGCAATGATGTTATTAGCGTCGGTTAACTCTAATAATTCCTTAATTGCTGCTTGTCCGTATTTTCCAGTTGCACCTGTAATTGCATATTTCATGATAATTGCCTCTTTCTGTATTTTTATAAGTAACTTGTTGTTTATAAAGTAACTCTATTTTCTGATTACGTCAACCAAAAAGATTTAAAAAAACACCAACCCAAATTGGGCTGGTGTTTTTAAGCAAATAAAATGTCAAACACATCGAAATAGGTTAAAGGATGACGGTAGTTCCAGTCCGAATAAACGTTCCAATCCAAACTAAAAACTTGTTCTGCAAATTCGGCTGCAGCCGTCTTTTGATAGTTTCGGACGTCATCAAAATATTGCTTATTAGTAAAGTAAACCATGCTATCGGGACCGCAAACATTCTTTTTCTTCTCGTATCCCTTAGCAGCAATAATTGGTGCTAGTCGTTCAATCACAACCGACCCCGGATAAATGTCCGCTTTAGCTAACTCAGCTAATAAACTTGATGGGTCCATTTGTGGCAATTTTTGGGCAAATTCAGCAAGTAAAAATGGCCGACCATAATCAGCTAAGGGCAGTTGTTGCCAAGCCGTTATCATGGCTTTTGGTAGTTCCGTTTCTAACTGCTTAATGAATGCTTGTTTGTCCACATCTGTCTTAATATCAGCTAATAAATGCTCCATCTTATCAACCTTCTTTACCTTTATTTGCCTTAATTATACGCTTATTTAATTAGTTCTTTAACAATTGCCGCAATGTGAATTTTAGTAATATCAAAAGTTTCCACATTAAAATCTTCTGGTTTCAAAATGAGAGGTAATTCGGTACAACCTAGAATAATACCGTCTAAATGATTAGCAGAAATCATTCGTTCAGCAATTGCTAATAGTTGTTTTTTTGTCTCTGGTTTAACAATCCCATTTTCTAATTCTGAAACAATTTTTTCGTGAATAAAGTTAATCTCATCAGGATTAGGAATTTTAATTTCAATCCCTGCTCTTTCAAATGGAGCAACAAAAAAATCATTTTCCATGGTAAATCTAGTTCCTAAAAGACCCAAACGTTTTAATCCTAAACGTTGTGCTTCCGCAACGGAAGTTTCTACCATACTCATTAATGGAAGGTTAGTTTGTTGTTGTAACTGTTCAAACACAATGTGAGGCGTATTTCCACACATAATTGCAAAGTCAGCTCCCGCAGCTTCTAAATGATCAACTGCTGTCTTGAGGTATGCAACGACTTGATCATATTTTTTATCCTGCAGCAACGCAAACATATGATACATATTAATACTTTCAATCGTAATTTCTGGTAACACTTGTTGATTACCCATGCTTTGTTGGTATTGCTTAATAATTGATAGGTAATAATCAACGGTGGCTTCTGGACCAATTCCACCAATAATTCCTAGTTTAGTCATTTTATTCTCCTAAATTAGTCAAAATACTTTTTCAAAAAGACTGCTACGCCATCTTCATCGTTGGTAACCGTTTCTTCATTAGCAATGGCTTTAATTGCGGGAGTCGCATTCCCCATGGCTACCCCGATTTTAGCTGATTTTAACATACCAGCATCGTTTTCGGCATCACCAAAGGCCATTAAATTAGAAAAATCCCAACCAAACTGCTTTAATAACTGCTCTAAACCGGCCGCTTTGTCACTATTGACCGGTAAAAATTCTAAGATTTGATCTTGTGAGCGAACAATGTGGTATTGCTGAGCTACTTCAGCAGGCATTTTAGCCACGGCTTCATCCAAGACGTTCTTTTCAGCTGCCATAATTCCCTTGGAGAAGCTTTCATCCGGCAAATCAGCAAATTCCGTGGGAACAAAATCCATCTTAGCTGCCAACATCTGCCGATAAATAGAAGGTTTTAAGTCCGTGATGGGATAAACCTGTTGAAAGTCCAAAATATCGAGGGGAAAATCATTTTGCTTTGCATAGTCATAAATTGCCCGAAACTGTTGCTTAGGCATTCCAGTTTTGGCTAATTCATGATGATCATGATTTCTAATCACTAACCCACCGTTAAAGGTAATGGTATAGTCATCTGCTTGTAACAGTTCTAGTTGCTCAATAAACTTCCAAATGGCGTTAATGGGTCTTCCGGTACAAAGCACCACTTTAATCCCTTGCTCGTGTAGTTTTTTTAATTCTAATTCGTTTACTTTACTAATTGTTTTAGTTGAGGTTAACAACGTGTGGTCGAGGTCTAACGCTACCATTTTAATCATAAATTTCTCCAATCAAAAAACGCCCCGGAGGACGTTTGTTTTTTATGCACTTAATTTAGCTTCTAATTCTTTTAATTCTGCTTGACGAACGTCACGGGGAAGGAATCTTCTGATTTCTTCTTCGTTGTATCCAACTTCTAGACGTTTATCATCAAAAATAATAGGACGTTTGATCAAATCAGGATATTTAACCAATAAATCAACTAATTGACCTAATGAAAGTTCATCTAAATCAAGATGAAGTTTCTTGAAGATGTTAGATCTAGTTGAAATAATATCCTCACTACCATTTTCAGTCAAACGTAGGACGTGTTTAACTTCTTTAGCATTTAACGGTCTGGAGTTAATATTTCTTTCCTTAAAGGAAATGTTGTGATCCTTTAACCAGTTGCGTGCTTTACGGCTTGATGCACTACTAGGTGCAACGTATAGGTTTAACATATTAAAACAACCTCCTTAATATTTAACGACATTACTGTCAGAAAAACTTATTGCTAACTATCTTACCACACAATCATAGCACAACCACTTATAACGTCAACAAAGTTTACAAAAAGTTTAGACTTCCTTATAAAACTAAATTTAATATTAGATTACAAATTAGAATATTAATTTACACTTTCCCGAATTAATACTATAATTTAAACATTATACAAGTGGAGGGCCGCGCTCATGAAAATTACGATCTTAACAACCAGCGATACACACGGATTTATAGAACCTACTAACTACGTTAAGCCAAATGCAAACATGCCGTTTGGTCTAGAAAAGGCCGCCACCATTATCAGAAAGGAACAAGCTCGTGCAGATCACACCTTAATCCTTGATGATGGTGATTTTCTTGAAGGTTCTCCACTAGCTTATTATCAAGCTGAAGTCCAAGAGAATCGAAGCCCTAGTGCAATTACTGCGGCTTTTAACGAAATTGATTATGACTTTGGAACGATTGGTAATCACGAATTTAATTACGGTCAAGCTTATCTCAAAAACGCAATTGCTGATGCCAAGCGTGAATTTATTTCCGCTAACATTTTAAAAGACGATGGCACCCCGGCGTTAGGCAAACCTTTCTCCATTAAAGAGTTCGGTGACGTAAAAGTTGCTGTCCTAGGATTAACCACTCAATCCGTGGATGCTTGGGAAAATAAGGAATCCGTCAAAGGTCTTAAATTTATCCCAGCCGTGGAAGCCGCTAAACGCTGGGTTCCGGAAATGCAAAAAGAAGCAGACGTAGTCGTCGTCCTTTATCACGGTGGTTTTGAACGTGACTTAAGCAACGGACAACCTAACGACAAGATTGACGGTGAAAACGAAGCATACCAAATTATGAAAGAAGTGCCTGGCATCGATGTGATGGCTACTGGTCATCAACATCGTTCTTTAGCCGGAAAACTATTTGGAATTCCTTACGTGCAACCGGGACATCGCGGTAGCTATGTCGGTCGCATTCAAATTACAGTAGAAAAAGAAGACGGCAAATACCAAGTAAAACATACCACCCAAAAAATCATCAAGACCGGTGAAGAAAAACCGGACAAAGCCATCAAAAATGCCATTGCTCCCGTACAGGACGCTGTGGAAGATTGGTTAGCCAAACCATTAGCCCATATTAACGGCTCCATGAACTACGAAGATCCTTTCCAAGTCAGAACTCATGGTGCTAACTTCATTAACTTCATTCAAAAGGTTCAAATGGAAACTATGGGTTGTGACCTTTCTGGAACCGCCCTATTCTCGAATGAAGCTCGCGGGTTTGAAAATCCTATCACCATGCGTAATATCATCACCAACTACGTTTATCCAAATACATTAGCCTTATTAGAAATCTCTGGTGCTGACTTAAAGGCCGCGTTAGAAAGAACTGCCGAATACTTTATGGTGAAAAATGATCAAGTTATTGTTGATCCTAAATATCACCATCCTAAAATTCGCGACTATAACTACGACATGTATGCGGGAGTTGATTACACCATTAAAGTGTCCAATCCCATTGGACAACGAATTATCAACCCGACTTACCATGGTCAACCAGTCACTAACAAAATGAAACTCAAAATTGCTTTAAATACTTATCGAGCAGTTGGTGGTGGTCATTATCCGATGTTTAACGAAGATAAAGTCCTTCGTTACAACACCGTGACTATGAGTAATCTAATTGCCAGTTACCTCAAGTATCATCCAGAAATTGATGCAGATAAATATCGTAACTTTAAAGTTATTAAGTAAATAAATAGCTCCCCAGTAATGATTACTGGAGAGCTATTTTTATTTATTATTTGTTTTCTGCTTGAATCTTTTCAATTTGTTTGTATTGACTGTTCATCCAATCAAAGTAGTTTGTACCAGCAGGAACTGTTTCAGTAACCTTAACTACCGGAACGTCATTTTCTTCAGCTAGTTTAACTAAACTATCAACGGTCTTGTTCTTAGTTTGCGTATTTTCTACGAAGAACGCAATCTTCCTACCTTTAATATCTTCTTTTACTTGGGCTAATGCTTTTGGTGAAGGATCAACGTCTTTTTCAACGGCATTGGCATAACTTTCGTTGTTAATCTTGTATCCCATTGCTTCTAATGAATAGTTAAAGACTGGTTCACTAACATCAACTTTCTTGTTGTCACCGTTTTGAGAAAGTTTAGTTACTAAATCACGAGTCTTTTTCCATTCTTTTTTGTAATTAGCAGCATTCTTTTCAAATTCTTTTTTGTTTTCTGGTTGAAGCTTGCTGTATGAAGCAACTAATTTATCGGCCACTTTATCCATTGTTTCAGGATCGTACCAGATGTGTTCGTTGTCCCCATCCTTTTTGTTCATGACTTTTCCAACGTTAATCACGTCTAAGTCATCTGAGCTGTTACTGGTAAGTTTGCTCATCCATTCGTCATAATCAAGTCCGTTTTCAACCACCACGTTAGCGTCACTAACGGCCTTGGCGTCTGAGTTCTTAGGAGTAAACTCGTGGGGATCAGTTCCAGAGTTTACGATGGAAGTAACCGTACCGTGATCACCTAAAATTGCTTTAGCGGGTTCACCGTAAAAGTTAGTGGAAGTGGCAACTTTAATTTTATCCGGGTGTTTTTCAGAATTACTTTTACATCCAGTTAAAAATAATGCTATGGTAGTAAATGTAAGAATTAATCCTGATATTTTTAAAATTTTCTTCATAAATTCTCCTATTCGATAATCAATTTTTGATAAGATAACAACGTTACCTAATTAAGATAACATCGTTATCTAATTTTTGCAAGCTTTTTTAACGAGGTATTTTACAATGGCTAACCAACGAAACTATGAAGTCACCAATCAACTACTGCTAGATTCCGCCAAGACGGCTTTTTTAGCCAATGGATTCAAAGACACAAAACTACGCGATATTTGTCGCCAGGCTAATCTAACTACTGGAGCTTTTTATAAACACTTTAAGTCTAAGGATGAACTCTTAGAAAAATTAGTGGCTCCCTTTTTAGAGGAGCTCCAAGCTAGCTACTTAAATCAAATTAATCCGGCTATTGCTAACATGACGGCGGCTAATTTAAGTGAACTTTTCCTCACTAAAATTTTGAACATGGACGATTTGATTCACCAAATCTATCAAAATCCAGAAATTGCTGAGTTACTCTTATTTAAGACCAATGGTTCTAAATACAATAACCTAGCCGAACTAATCACTAAATTCTTTGCCGATAATATCATCCGGGCCATCGAAGCCATGTTAGATCAAGGTTTCTTAGCTGCTAACTTTGAATTAAACCGGCGCCAAATTCATTTTCTTGTCTATTCTAATACAGCAACCTTCTATGATATTTTAAAACATTCTTATTCTGAAACTGAAACAATTAGCCTTTATCAAAATCTCTGTAACTTTAACTACTATGGTTGGCTTGATTTCTTAGGCATTAAAAAATAACTAACTAAAAAGACCAGCACTTCAAATTTAGAAGTGTTAGTCTTTTTTATTAACTAGCGTGTTTCTTTTTCTTTAGATTAGGTTTTCCACCCACATATTGGACAACGTTTAGTTTCCGAATGGTGGTTACCTTAATCTTACCTGGATAAGTTAATTCGGCTTCGATTTGATCACAGACATCGCGCGTAATGGCTTCCCCTTGTTCGGTGGTTACCATCCGTGGATCTACAATAATGCGAACTTCACGACCAGCTTGAATTGCATAGCTATCTTTGACACCTTCATGACTATTAGCAATTCTTTCTAAGCCCTTCAAACGATTAATGTATTCTTCAACGGATTCGCTACGAGCACCTGGACGAGCTCCAGACATTGAGTCAGCAACTTTAACTAACACCGCAATTAGGTTATCGGTTTCAGTATCCCCGTGAGATGCGGCAATGGAATTAATGATGACATCACTTTCCTCAAAGGCTTCGGTAATTCGCACCCCTAACTCAACGTGAGTTCCGTTAACTTCTCGGTCAATTGCCTTTCCAATATCATGCAATAAACCAGCTCGTTTAGCTTGGCGCACATTTAAGCCTAGTTCCAATGCCATTGCACCACAAAGTTCCGCTACTTCAACGGAATGTTGCAAGACATTTTGACTGTAACTAGTCCGGTATTTCAAACGACCAATCAACTTCATTAGATCGGGATGAACCCAGCCTAAGCGAAGTTGGTTACAAGTTTCTTCACCAAAGATTCGAAGATTATCCATTACTCGGCGTTGCACCTCGTTGACGATATTTTCAATCACTGCCGCATTAATTTGGCGAGATGCCACTAACTCATTAATGGTTTCCCGTGTGATTTCACGTCGAATTGGATCATTAGTGTTAATAATTAAAACTTCTGGATATTCGGGGTGAAAAATCAAATCCACTCCGGCTAAACTTTCGACTAATCGTAACCACTGTTCTGCTCTACCAGTAATCTTATTCCGAATTGCTTCGTCTGGAATAATGATATTGCGATCAATGTGGTCTCTTGGAACATCTTGAACCCCACATTCCAACGCCTTAATCATTAAGTTGTTAGCTTCTTTTTTAGCATTCCAAACCATATCATCATGATTTTCACGAACGGTCACATCATAGTCTTGTTTTAACTTAGTTTCTGTATTTTGAATCACTAATTGTCGGGTTTGTTCTGGAGTTAATCCACTCTTTTCGTAAACCACCGCAGCGCGTTGTGCTACCAAATCACGCGCTTGCTTTTTGGTTTCATCAATTTTCGTTTGGGTAGCGGTCAAATCACCTTGTTGTTTCTTGATGGTTTGGTGAAATCTTTCCAAACGTGCCGCAGAACTATCTAAACTTTTTTCCCGAAAGTCTAAACGTTGACCTCGCGCCTGGTTTTCAGCATCTTGTTCTTCAATCTCTTGTTCTGCTTCTGCTTGAAATTCAGCTAACTCTTGTTGCGTTTGTGCTTCAATCTCTGCTACCGTATGGTTAACCGTATTTTCATTATCTGCTTCAATTCGTTCAGCTTCTCGTTGCGCTGCGGAAAGTTCTCGATTCAACTTTTTATTCTTTAAAACGTAACTAGCAATCGAACTAACTAACAGCGATAATCCAAATACTAAAATTATAATTGGCACAGTTTCTCCCCCTTTCTTTTAAGTTTTTTAATAACTTAATCATACCATACTAAAACCCAATTTTTAAACGCAGCACGCTCTACTATTTAAGGTATAATGGAGATATCAGATATTTTAGATTAAGGAGATTAAAAATGTTTCCAGAAAGACTCAAGGCCTTAAGAAGCGGAAGGCATATTACCCTTGCCGAATTAGCAAACGAATTAAACCAAATGTTTCTGACTGATAAGGATCATGAAAACACCGCATCACAAATTGGAAACTGGGAACGAGGAATTAGAAATCCCTCTTATGTAGAAGTACGTAAGTTAGCGACTTACTTTAACGTTTCAATGGATTATTTAAGCGGGCGAGTTGATAGTGAAAATATCGACCTCTCCAAATTATTTATTTCTGGAACTGAAATTTACTTTAACGATCAACCCATTAACGGAAAAGACCGCTATGAAATATACCAACTAATTGATGGTTATCTTCATGGTAAGAAGAAACGTAGAGAAGATGGCTTTGACCATCAAGAAGAATTAGACCTCGGTTACTAGGAGTTTTTATGAAGCGCAAGCAACTAAAAAAATTCAAGAAGCGTGGAAAGGTCACTCCGGTGGTCCCCGCTTATATTAAGCAACTCAAAGACTATGAAACTGAATATCAAGACTATCCAGCGGTTACGTATTTAATCAAACAAATCTTGTTAGCGGATCAATTTTTAGCTAAACAACAACTGCCCCAAAACTTACCGGACTTAGAACTTCCCGATGATATTCAAGATCAAATCTATCGAAAAATCAACGAAAAATACGACATGGGTGACCCAAAAGGTGATGAACTCTGGGAAAAACTATCCAGTGATTTGCCCGAACTAGATCGAAAATTGCGTTCGTTTCGCGATTATTTAGAAGAACAATACGGAATGTGGGCGTATATTTCTAGCGGTTTTACTGCTGAGCTGGCTAAATTTTTAAACGGTCGCCCGGCCTTAGAAGTAATGGCAGGAAATGGTTACATTTCACAAGGTTTGCAAAATAATCACGCTCAGATTATTGCTACCGATAGTTTAACTTGGACCCACGAAAATCAAACCGGCAAACAGACCGTGGTTCCAGTCGAACAACTAACCGCACTAGAAGCCTACGAAAAATACAAAGATCAGGTCGACTTCATCATTATGTGTTGGTCTCCAGATGGCCTTCCCATTGACATGGAGCTTTTAAATTCCATCCGCAACGATGACTATCCGGTACAGTTACTGGTAATTGGGGAACAAAACGGCGCCACTAATTCACCTGAATTTTGGCAAACCGCAAAATTCGTCACCACTGACGATCTCACCGAGCTAAACCAGTTTTATCCCCACTTCGACCTGATCAAAGACCAAGTCTACTTAGTTAAATAGGAGTATATATGTTAAATCAAACAGTTAATTTAATTCCCCTTTCCAACGATGATCAAGAGTTAGTTAAGGACCTTTTCGAACAACCCTCAACTTTACGTTACTGGTTTCAACCACCCTTTACTAACGAAGAACAACTAAAACAGTTCATTGAACTTCACGTAAAAGCTGACGATATCATTAGTAAAGTAATCAGCATAACTGAGACCGGAATGGCAGAACGCCAAACCAAGGTCGGTTTAATTGAAGTCATCGACATCGACACAATTGCCCGCGTTGGTGAAATTGAAATTACCCTGCTCGATCAACACCAAGGAAATGGCTTTGCCCAAACTGCCATGAAACAAATGATTCAACAAATGTTTGAAATCTACAACATGCATAAACTTTTCCTTTATGTGGACGTGGAAAATGAAGCAGCGGCCCACATTTACCAAAAACTCGGCTTTGAAATTGAAGGTACCATCAAAGAGCAATTTTATGCCATGGGAAGCTATCACGATGCCTTTTACATGGGCTTAACCAGAACTAATTACGAAAACCAAAAATAAACCAAACAAAAAGAGCTGCAGATATTAAATATCTGCAGCTCTTTTTAGGCATTTGATAAAAATCAAACGAGTTAGGGGTGTTCACATCACCTATCTAACCAAGCCACCTGCAAATCCGGCAGTAAAAACGTGGCTCCTAGCAAACAATAAGCTAATGCTTATTCGGCTCGTCGCATAGCTTTACTATACCACGTTTTACCCATGATTGCTATTTTTCTTCGTCATCTGCTTCTGCAGCGGCTTGTTCGTTTTCAGCAATCGTTTGCAGTTGCGTTTTCACCCAGTCGTTAAACTTAGCGACATTGCCACTAACATCCGCTACAAAATCATCTGAACTAGCCAATTCATCAATTCGAGAACCAGTCTTATTTAACTTTTCAGCATCCATTAACATGTAGACGTTAACGTCCACCTCACCGTCACCCACCATAATCTTATGAATGTTTTTCCCATAATGTAGGGGTAAGTTAATGATTGAAGTTTGTAACTTGATTAATAAGTCCGCATCCCCAATCCAGAGTTCAGCACTAGCAATTTTGTCAGAGTTAAGGGCTGCTTCCACAAAGTTAGCTAACGGTGCCAACGTTTGTTCTCCATCGTTTTGTAAATCAGCTAGACTAGCATCAAATTTTTTGACGGCATATGCTTCTGCCACCGCTTCTTCTACAAAACTTTCTTCTTCAATTCTCATTCTTTAAACCTCTATTTTCTATATTTCATGTAACGCTCAACCTGTTTAGCACTGATTTCTTTCCGATATTGCCAAGCAATTATAAACCAGATTAAGTTCAACAAGAACCCTAAAACAATTAGGCCTATCACAACTAGCTTAACCAGTGTAGCTACTGAATTAAGGGTTGCCACGTTATAAATTCCATTTAAATAACCCACGGAATAGATTAATTGGACGAGCATTAAGAAATACAAGCCCACCCGGATTTTTAAAATCATGAGTAGTAATGGAACGGCAAATAAAAGTACCGCCATGATACTAGTTCTGGCAAAAGTTGCGCTTGGGGTAAATCCTAAACTAGTCAGTTGCATTAAATAGTTAATCCCTAACAACCAAACTAATGATCCTAGAGAACAAATTAATAATCGATTAATATTTTTCATTTTAAACCACCTTTACGTTTAGTATAGCGAAAATAACGCTTAGATACTACCGCATTTACCACATGAAGGCAGAAAAAAAGAAGTTCATTCCTGAACTTCTTTTTCACTATTTAGGCATAACCACTTTAAGAGCTTTGGCCATCCGATCAATTCCTTCTTTAATTTGTTCGTCATTCATATTGGAGAAGTTCATCCGGAAAGTACCATCTTTGCCGGCATTAGCATAGAAAGCAGAACCGGGAACAAAGGCCACGTTGTGTTTGATACATTCCTTAAAGAGATCTTCGGTATGAACCCCCGGAACTTCAACCCAGATAAACATTCCTCCTTCTGGAGTACTGTGGTGCACGTTTTTAGGAAATTTTTCATCAATTAATTGCAACATTAAGTTGGCACGATGTTCGTAAACATCCGTAATCTTTTTGATGTGGGCGTAAATGTCATTATCTTCCAAGAATTGCGCAATAATGTATTGGGTTAAGTTGTCTGAATGTAAATCGGCATTTTGCTTGATAATGGTAAACTTAGCCATAAATTCTTTACTAGCTACTAACCAACCCATCCGCATGCCGGGAGCTAACACCTTTGAAAATGAACTTAAGTAAATAACGTTATCGTCTTTATCAAAGTGTTTTAATGATGGTAAGAATTCCCCGGCGTAACGAATTGCACCATATGGATCATCTTCAACTACAGGAACCCCTGCTTCATCAGCTACCTTGACTAATTCTTTTCTTCTCTCCACCGTCATGGTTCTACCAGTTGGGTTTTGGAAGTTGGGAATGGTGTAAATGAACTTGGCTTCTGGGTATTCTTTTAAGGTCTTGGCTAAGGCATCCGTCTTAATCCCATCTTCGTCCATTTCCACGCCGACCATCTTAGCACCATAAGAATTAAACACATCAATGGCAGCTAAGTAAGTAGGATCTTCTGTAATTACCACGTCACCAGGATTAATCAACATTCGAGCTACCAAATCAATGGCTTGTTGTGAACCACCCACAACTCCGACGTTATCAAAGGTCGTTTCTACATCACGATCATGCATTAATTTAACGATTTGTTTCCGTAACTCAGGGTAACCTAAAGTTTCGGCATATTGTAAAACGCTTTGACCATACTTATCAAAGACCTTATCGGCAGCAGCTTTCATTTTTTCAACTGGGAATAATTCGGGTGCGGGTAACCCACCACCAAAGGAAATTACCTTGGGATCAGCAGCCGCCTTTAAGATATCTGCCGTTGCGTTTTCAGTACTAGTTGGAACTCCGTTTGCATATCTAAATGTCATGATGTTTTCTCCTCTTCGTTTTAATTAATTTATTTAAACTGGCGCATGGTTTCTGCTAAATGAACTTCGTGAGTCACAAATTCATGGGTGCGACAAACATAATCATTGTCACGACCGACCTTGGCAATGTAACCGTTGATGTAATCAACTTCAGTAGGACGGTTCTTAGAAAAGTCTTGATACATTGATGGGTAGTGATATTTCAACTTCACACATGAATCTAAGACACTTTGAACCTGTTGTTGTCTGGTTTCAATCATTTGAATTCCGGCTCGAGCACAAGCATCGTGAGCTTCATCAAATAACTGCTTAGCCATTTCGTCAATTCCATCGTATTCGTTGAATTGGCCCATGTTAATTTCAAACATGGTACATAACGTGTTACATACCGCATTGAAAGAAACCTTGGTCATACACATTCCTAAGTAGTTGGTAGCCATTTCTGGGCCTAAAGTGGCACGGTTAAAGTCACTTTCCATTTCCTTCATCACAGCATCTGGTTCTTTGTCATTATAAGGTGCCATGTGCATTGCTTCCCCGTTCTTAGGACCGATAAAATCAACGTCACCAGGTCCGTTTAACACTGTCGCAATCATCGCTGTTCCAGCCACCATTTTATCCTTATCAAAGTATTCTTCGATCTTTTCAAAATGACCTAAACCATTCATGGCGGAAAAGGCATATTGGTCATCGTGAAAGATTCCTGCGGCTGCATCTCGTTTTAATTCTTCTGCTAATTGCATTTGTTTTTTGAAAATAATCCACACATCGGGGTGGCCTTGATATTCTTCTGGATAATAGATGTTGACGGGAACTAAGTGCTTGTCAGCGTGGTCTCTAGAAACATAGACTCCGCCTTGTTCTCTAACTTTTTCTACGTTAGGTTCCCAAGTATCAATAAAATCAACTTCTACATTGGCATTTTCTTGAAGTAAGACCCCGTAACGGTATCCCATTGCTCCAGCTCCAATTACTCCATATTTCATAATCTATCTCCTCCACCTTTTTTTTAAAGAAAAAACCCATTAGTCAATTTACTAAACTAATGGGTTTGAAATGGATTTTATTTGGATAAAATTCTGGTATCAGTGCCCGTTAGATTTAGTAAAAATTACTATTGTATCTAGCCGAGCAACTAAAATAAATCTCTGCGTAGATACGGATTCACCACCCGCATCTGGAATCAGATGAGATGGCTACTTAATAATGACTAACGCAAAGACTGATGAAACTACCTTACAATATTCAACTTGTTGACTTGTATTTTTCATCATTCAGAATCCCTTCTTTTTTGGTTGTTATTATTTAATCATTCTTTCAGATTAGTGTCAACGAAAAATCTTAACAAAAAATTAAATCAAGCCACAAAACCCTTTAAAATCCGGACATTATTAAGTCCAAAAATTATTGCAACTTTTCAAAAAATGGTATAATTAAGGAAACTAATAAAGAGGTGGTCGAAATGGCAAAACAATATAAACGTATTTTAGCACCCATTGATGGCGGCGAAGATACTATGCCAATCTTAGACAGAGCAATTGAAGTAGCAAAACAAAATGGTTCTCACTTAGATATTTTAAACGTAATTCAGGTTACCCAATTCAACCGTAATTACGGAAACGCAGTCTCAGCCGAAACTGTTTACCAACTAACTGATCAAACCAAGGAAGTCTTAGAAACCCTCAAACAGACAGCTGTTAAAGAAGGCCTCAACGATGTTTCAATCCACATGCGTTACGGTAATCCTAAGAAGATTATCGCCCAAGAATTCCCTGAAGATCATCAAGATGATTTAATCATTATCGGTTCGACTGGTCTTTCTGCCGTGGAACAACTTGTGGTCGGTTCCGTTACTAACTACGTAATCAGAAACGCCAAACAAGATGTTTTAGTCGTTAAATAAAACAATTTTAAAATTGTCTATCAGTATTGATAGACTTTTTATTTGGAGATTTTTATGCAAAGTTATGATTACCAACTTACCGTACCCGAGGAATTTGAGCAACAATCACTCAGAGATTATCTAGCTAACTTCCTGTTAATCCCTAAGCATCTGATATTTTCGCTGCGCACTAATTATCGGGTATTGGTGAACGGCAAATACCTGCCGATGAATTTTTCGATTCACCACGGCGACCTGATTCAATTACAATTTTTAGACTGTGATTTTAAAAATCCCCATCCCAATGTGATTGCCGATGATTCCAAACCAATCGATGTTTTATACGAAGATGCGGATTTGTTAATCATTAATAAACCACGGGGCGTGAAAACCCACGCTAATCAACCCGGGGAATCAGGGGCCTTATTAAACCTGGCGGCGGGATATCTACAACCACAGGTTCCCTATATCATTCACCGCCTTGATCAAGAGACCAGTGGCGTCTTGATTATGGCTAAAAGTCCCGCGGTAGTTCCCCCACTAACTAATCTAATCCGGAGAAAGAAAATCAAGCGGACCTATTTGGTTTGGGTTCACGGTCATTTAAAGGACGATTCAGGCATAATTACCACTCCCATTGGTTATGATGAAAATGATCAACGTAAACGCAAAATCAACGGTTTTAAGAGCAAATCAGCCATTACCCACTATCAGGTCCTAAAAACTACTAGCAGTGAAACTTGTTTAGCCATTCAGTTAGAAACCGGTCGCACTCACCAAATTCGAGTTCACTTAGCTAGTTTAGGACATCCCATCGTCAATGATCCCCTTTACGATGAAACCGCAAACGAAGCATTACCCATGAACCTACATTCTTGGAAGGTAAAATTACACACTCCGTTTTATCAGCAGTCGTTAGCATTAGAGGCTCCCATTCCCATTGAAATGCAAAAATAAACACAAAAAAAAGAGAACTCCGAAGAGTTCTCTTTTTATTTTTAACAAGTAATTAGATTATTTGTTAAGTGGAGTCCATTTCCAGTCATTAACTTCTGGTAGATCAGTACCTTCAAGTCTGATGTAATGGTTGTGTTTGTCAACCATGTCTTTCATTTCTTGAATGAAGTCCATGTTGCTTTCAGCAAGACCAGGAACGTTTTCAACTACTTCTTTAGCTAAGTCGAAACGGTCCATTTGGTTAAGAACACGCATGTCAAATGGTGTAGTAATATCACCATTTTCACGGTAACCGTGAACGTCAACGTTCTTGTTGTCACGATCGAAGAAGATAGTTCTGATGATATCTTCGAAACCGTGGAAGGCAAATAAGATTGGAGTATCAGTTGTGAACAAGTTGTTGAAGTCTTCATCACTTAAACCACGAGGGTCAAGTTTTGGACTACGTAACTTAAGCAAGTCAACAACGTTGATGAAACGAATCTTCATGTCTGGGAAACGTTTGTTTAAGATTGATACAGCAGCTAATGCTTCAAGAGTTGGTTCTACACCAGCAGAAGCAATAACGATATCAGGTTTTGCACCTTGGTCAGTTGAGGCCCAGTCAACGTAACCTAAACCATTTTTAACAAGGTTTGAAGCTTCGTCAATGTTGAACCATTGTGGACGTGGGTGTTTTGAAGTTGTAATTAAGTTAATCTTTTCGTAACTTGAGAATGCTTCATCAGCAACAGCTAATAATGTGTTAGCATCAGCTGGGAAGTATTCACGAATGAATTCTGGTTTCTTTTCAGCAAGATGGTTGATAAGACCTGGATCTTGGTGAGTGTAACCATTGTGGTCTTGTTGGAATACAGTTGAAGAATCAACAAAGTTCAATGAAGGATATTGTTTTCTCCATTCCATTTCTGAAGCTTTTCTTAACCACTTGAAGTGTTGAGTAAGCATTGAGTCAACTACTCGACCAAAGGCTTCGTAAGTTGCGAAGAAACCGTGACGACCAGTTAATACGTAACCTTCTAACCAACCTTCATCATCATGTTCTGATAATTGTGAATCGATGATACGACCGTTGTGAGCCATGTGTTCATCGAATGGTTCGTCAATTTCACGTTCCCATTGACGGTTAGTTACTTCGAAGGCACCCCAAAGTCTGTTTGACCAAGCTTCATCAGGACCAAAGGCACGGAAGTTGGTAGGGTTTTTCTTGATAGTATCACGAACCCATTCTGACCAAACAACCATATCCATAGCTTCTACTGAACCAGGAGTCTTAACATCAACAGCGTAATCGCGGTAGTCAGGTAAGTCTAATGGTTTAGGATCGATACCACCATTGGTGATAGGGTTAACTGACATACGACGGTCACCCTTAGGAGCCATTTCTTTCATTTCGTCTTTGATAGTACCGTCTTCGTTGAATGAATCTTCTGGCTTGTAGCTTTCCATCCATTTAACGAATTCATCGGCAGTACCCATATCATTGGCACTTAGAGGTAGTGGAACTTGGTGAGCACGGAATGAACCTTCGATTGGAAGACCTTTACCGTTTTCAGCTGGACCAGTCCAACCTTTTGGTGAACGGAAGATAATCATTGGCCATACTGGGCGAGTTGCAGTTTCAGCAGTTTCGTTTTCACGAGCATTCTTTTGAATTGCAAGAATGTCTTCAACAGCTGAATCCATAGCTTTAGCAAGGGCAACGTTAGCTTCGTCAACATCAGTACCGTGAGGTTCGTTAGTTTCAACGAAGTATGGTTTCCAACCTAAACCTTCGAAGTACTTACGTAAGTCTTCGTCTGAAGTACGGTTGAAAATAGTTGGGTTAGCAATCTTGAAACCATTTAAGTTAATGATTGGAAGTGCAGCACCATCAGTTACAGGGTTGATAAAGCTGCTTGAGAACCATGATCCAGCTAAAGGACCAGTTTCAGCTTCACCATCACCAATTTCAACGGCAGCAATAACATCTGGGTTATCAAGGATAGCACCAACACCATGTGAAAGTGAGTAACCTAATTCTCCACCTTCGTGAATTGAACCTGGTGTTTCAGGGGCAGCATGTGATGCGATACCACCTGGGAATGAGAATTGTTTGAATAACTTAGCCATACCTGCTTCATCGGCAGTAATTTCTGGGTAGATATCTGAATAGCTTCCATCAATGTATGAGTTAGAAACCATAACTTGTCCACCATGACCTGAACCTTCAACATAGAACATGTTTAAGTCATACTTGTTAATTACACGGTTTAAATGAGTGTAAATAAAGTTTTGTGATGAAATAGTTCCCCAATGTCCAATTGGTTTAACCTTTACGTCTTCAGAAGTCAAAGGCTTCTTCAATAAAGGATTAGAACGTAAGAACAATTGTCCAACTGAAAGGTAGTTGGCAGTGTTCCAGTATTGCTTCATTTTGTCAAAATATTCTTTCGAATTGTAATCTACTGACATGCAATAACACTCCTTTTAATAATCATCAACCGAGTCGGCTGAATAATAAATATGAAATGAGCTGAAATACGATTCAACTCAAACTACACCATATATACTAACAATTTTTAGAAAAAAGTCAAACAATAAACTAATTGGTACGTATCAATTAAGAATATCTTAAACACTACCGCTACAACGTTTGTCCGCCTTAATCATCAATATTTACAAAAGTATTGTAACTAAAATATTTATAGTGAATCCGCATATTGGATACTTCAAACGGGGTTCCGTCGTCTAAAAAGAAAATTCCTTCCATAATTTCGACGGGTTCCACTGGTTCTAAGCCCAATAATTCTTGGTCATCTGCAGTGGATGGCTGGGTCTTAATCGACATAAACGACTTGGTTCCCGTTTGGTTTAACTCCTTAGCAAAGTATTCAAACAACGACTTGCTAACAATTTCTTTATTTAATTCTGGTGCAATCCGAATCGGAATATAACTAGTTTCAATGATAATTGCTTGTTCGTTTAAATAACGGAGTCGTTTAATCTTATAAACGAACTCATCTGGTTGTAAGAATAAACTAGCTTTCACATCTGCCGGTGCCACAATTACTTGAAAATCTAACACCTTAATTTCTGGATCATAACCTTCCAACTGTAAGTTATTGGTAATTCCTAAATTGGAACCCTCGTAGCTAAAGAGCGATTTATTTTTTAAATAGAGTGGATTCACAAAGGTCCCCGCTCCCCGCTTTTTAAAGATCACACCCTCTTGGGCCAAGATTCCCAGCGCACGTTTGATGGAACTCCGACTCACTTCAAACTCCGCACTCAAAGTTCGCTCATCTGGCAACCGATTATTTTCATAATCATGAGCTTTAATTTTATCTTTAATTTTTTTCATTACTTGTTTATAAACTAAATCGGCCAACTGGCAATACCCCGTTCCTAATTAATATCTAAAGTATAGCAAAATAAAAAGGGTTTCCCAATCAAATGAGAAATCCCTTCTACTATTTAATTTTTAGTCTTTTTGGTGCGTTTCAACAAATTTTTTATTTGATTTGTAAATATCGTAGATAACCCAAGCTAGTAAAGCAAGAACTAAAACGTTAACTACTAAGGCAATTGTATTAGCAGTGTTGGTTTGAGCGGCAGTGATGTCATCTCCAAAGAATCCAGCAACCGCACTAGGCATGTTGTAAAGGTTCAAGAAGATTAAAGTAATAACTGATGCCCAACCAGCAATCTTAATCCAAAGGGCGTTCGCAAATCTTTCCCCTTCCATCTCGTTTTTACTATTCGTAAATAGTAACAATGGAAGCATTGAGAATGGTAAGGCGAAAGCCAAGAACACTTGGGAATTTTCCATTAAATCATTTAGAGCTTGGTGTTGAGCCAAGTCAGATTGACCAGCCGTCATCAATACACAAAGAAGAACTGGAACAATTGATAGTAAACGAGTAATTAAACGACGAGCCCAAAGTGGCATTCTCATTCTGATGAACCCTTCCATTACCACTTGACCAGTTAAGGTACCAGTAATAGTTGAGTTTTGACCAGAGGCCAAGAGGGCAACGGCGAATAGAGTTGATAGAACCCCGGTCTTAGCAAGGTTAGCTAGTAGACCATTACTCATAAATACCGGATCCTTCAAAGCTTCGTATAAACCAAAGAATGAAGTATCTTTAACAGCACCTGATTTGAATACGGCCACACCCATGATTAATAGCAAAGCATTAACCAAGAATGCCATGGTTAGTTGGATGTTTGAATCCAAGGCTGAGAACTTAACGGCACGTGCCACATCTTCTTCATCATCGTTATCCACTTTTCTAGTTTGAGAAATAGCGGAGTGAAGGTACAAGTTATGAGGCATAACCGTTGCTCCAATAATACCTAGTGAACCAGTTAGTGGCGACATCCCATGAACAACTGGAGTTTCTTTAACTGTTTCAACACTTGGAACCAATCCCTTGAAAACTCCCAACCAATCAGGGTTTGAAAGGGCCACTTCGTAAGCAAAAACGAAGAAGATAACTAGAATTAAAGCCACAACTAAGGCTTCAATCTTTCTAAATCCAATTGATGTAAGTAAAAGTAATACTAAAACATCAAGCACCGTAATTAATACGGCAAATAGAATGGGAATCCCAAATAATAGGTATAAAGCAATTGCTCCCCCAATAACCTCTGCGATATCGGTTGCCATAATGGCTAACTCAGTGGTTAACCAAAGGACGATTCCTAGAGATTTACTAGTACGAGCTCTAATAGCTTGTGCTAAATCCATACGCGTCACGATACCAAGTTTAGCTGCCATGTATTGTAATAACATCGCAATCAAACTTGAAATCAAGATGATTGACATTAGCATGTATTGGAAGTTTTGACCACCTGTAATTGATGTTGCCCAGTTACCGGGATCCATATAACCAACCGCAACTAATGCACCTGGACCGGAGTACTTAAATAAAGTCTTCCAAAATCCGATGTTTTTTGGAACTTCGACTGTTCCGTTGATTTCGTCTAATGATTGGCCATTAGCATATTCAATCAAACGGTGTTTTTTCTTAGCTTCTGCCATTCGAAAAATCTCCTTCTATTCAATTTGAGTATCAATACAAAATTATTGTACTACTTAACTTTATAAAAGTCACTATTTTTTCAAATATGTTAAAATAGCAGCCGAGGTGATAGCATGTCTAAAAAGAATAAGATTCATAAAACATTAGTCGAACAAATCTTAGATCAACATAAAATCCCCTACCAACAGATCATTTTTGCCACTCATAAAGATGGTGACGTTGACCAAATCAGTACGGACCGTTCTGAATATCCCAAACACAAAATTTATAAAACTTTGGCTTTGACCGCTAAAAATAGTGGTCCCCTAGTTGGAGTCGTGCCCTTAGATGCCCGGTTAAGCTATAAAAAATTAGCCAAAGTATCCGGTAACAAAAAAGTGGGAATGATTCCCCTCAAAGATTTAGCCAAAACCACCACTTATGAACACGGTGCTAATACGCCCATTGGGATTTACGAAAAAAAAGGTTATCCCATTTATATTGATGAAAGTGCTAAAGAGCAAGGTGAAATCATTGTTTCTTCTGGACAAATTGGTCGTTCAGTAATGGTTAATGCCGAAGATGTTGCTAAATTAGTGCACGGAACGTTTGCTGATTTAACGGAGATTTACGAATAAAAGCTAACTAAAAACCACAGAAACGAAATTCGTTTCTGCGGCTTTTTTTATTTATTGATGAAATTTAGAATCAGGTCGATTAACAATCTTTCTTTGAACTAAGTAATTATCAACGTTTTTGTAGATAAAGAGTGGTGAAATTTCTTGTACCACATCACTAAATTCAAGTCCAAACCAGCGAATTGGTGAAACCGTGATGTTTTGAAGATAGATTCGTTGCCTAATCATATGGCGATCCCATGCCGAAATATCACTGTTGTTCATCAAATCGTTTGGTTTTTCCTTAACAATTACAAACTTAAAGTTTCCAATCTTACGATTCTTTTCCGTAGTGTACTTAGGAATTTGATTCTGTAAGACTCCCTGTTTCAACAAGTTATCCACGATTTGGTGCAAGTAAGCACTCACATGTTGATTCTTCTTAAACCCAAGGTAAAGTTGCACGTTTACCATATTATCGGTTCCCATCATATCAATCGTATAGTTACTTTCGTAAGGAACGTTGGTTTCATTGACGGAAACAAACCAGTAAACCTGGGCCCGTTTAGGATCCTTATCCAAGATCGAATACATAACGTTGCGCTTAATCCGATAACCGTCGTGCATTTTCGTCATGTAGATTAAGTTGGTAGCATAAGTTGGAATCGTATCATCGTGACTCAATGCTTCCAGTTGATCACGATATTTTGTGATTTCAATGTACTCACTCTCTTGGTCATAACGTTCACGCGCCTTGTTTCCAAAGTACCAGTTCCACATTACATATAAAATGGCGAGCATAATAAGCAAAGTTACGTAACCACCACGGACAAATTTAACCATGCTGGCAGTGAAGAAGATGAGTTCAATCACACCAAAGAAGATTACAACGGGAATCGCGAATTGCAATCCCTTTTGATCCTTTAAGTAAGCACCTAAAAGTAAGGTGGTCATTAGCATAGTAACCGTGATGGCTAATCCATAGGCAGCTTCCATGCTAGCCGAACTACCAAAGAACCAGACAATCCCAATCGTAATGGTGCAAAGCATCCAGTTAATGGTAGGAATGTAAATCTGACTCCGAGTCTTCCCGGGATGTTTTACGATTAAACGGGGTAATAATTTGAGCCCCATTGCTTCTGATACTAGGGTAAATGATCCGGTAATCAAAGCTTGAGAGGCAATTACGGCCGCTAAGGTAGCAATGATGGTTCCCACCATCACCCAACTCGTGGGTAACATGCCGTAAAACGGATTCAAACTAGTAAAGTGTTTGGCAAAAGAAGCAGTATGTACGTTAGTGATAATCCAAGCACCTTGACCGAGATAGTTTAAAGTTAGCGCCAAGTAGACAAAGGGCCAAGTGAAACGAATGTTGCCCCGACCGACGTGTCCCATGTCAGAATACAACGCTTCCGCCCCTGTGGTTGCCAAGAAGACACTTCCTAAAATGAATATTCCTGACTTATTGGTAGGACTGAACAGGGTTTCAATCGCCTTTAAAGGTGATAACGCCTGTAAAATCCCAGGATAATTAAAAATATTCAGAATTCCAAACACCGCTAAAAAGGTAAACCAAAGCACCATGACTGGTCCCAATAATTTACCAATGGCAGCCGTCCCAAAGTATTGCGCCAAAAAGACGACAATTAAAATGGCGGTAGTAACCAATAACACGGTCTGTTGGTCAATTCCTAAGTTCTGAGTTTTCAACCCTTCAACCGCTGACGTCACGGTAACTGCGGGCGTTAGAGTACCATCCGCCAAAATAGCAGCTCCTCCAACTAACGCTGGAATAATCAACCAGCGGGCATTCTTCCTGACTAACGCATACAAGGAAAAAATCCCACCTTCACCGTGGTTATCGGCGTTCATCGCTAACACGACATATTTAAAGGTCGTAATGATCATCAACGTCCAAAAAATCAACGAGATTGAACCAATCACATAGGCCGGTGAAATATTAGCGGGTGATTTCGCATCATTAATGATGGCATTCATAACATACAGTGGCGAAGTTCCAATATCTCCGTACACAATTCCAATTGCAATAATCATTCCGGCTAACGAAATTTTATTAGCATTCTTCACAGCATTCACCTCGAATTGTTTAAAACCAGTTAACTATTTACCTGGTACATTCTGCAACTATTGGATTTGTTTTACAACCCTAATTTACAATTCGTTCCATTCATCTTTGAATTCTTCCACAAAGCGTTTCATGTAAACTTTACGTTCATAAGCAATTCGTTGTGCCGTTCTGGTGTTCATTTCATCCGCCACTAAGAACAATTTTTCGTAGAAATGGTTAATGGTGGTACTTTCTTTGACATCACGGTATTCAGCTCTCGATAAATTAGTGCGGGGACGAAGTTTGGGATCAAACATCTTCGTTTGATGTGTGGCCCCGTACGCAAACGCCCGGGCAATTCCAATCGCTCCAATTGAATCTAACCGGTCAGCATCTTGCACAATCTTACCTTCTTTAGATAATTCTTGTTTTTCATCAATATTATTGGCAAATGACATCCGTTCAATAATGGCAAAGACAGCGTCAATCTCCATTTCATCGTAACCAAAACTAACAAGTTTTTCCTGCACGAGTTGTTTTTTAGACACTGGATCAGCGCATAACTTATCATCAAACACATCGTGTAAGTAAGCCGCTGTTAATGCAATCTCGCCGTTGGCTGGTTCATAAGTTAACAGTTTCAAAACCATGTTCACTACTCGATCAATATGATCATAATCATGACCGGAGTAATCACCAGCCATTTCTTCTTTGGCATACGCCTCAACTTGATTTAATTTTTCGTTCATCATTTATACCATCCCGAATATTTTTATTTCTTAATTTTAAGCTACAAAAAAACATCCGTAAATAAATACGGATGTTTTTCTTGATTATTTCTTTTTTGAGAATAATTGCCAGTTATATTTACCACATAACTTAATCACTGCAGGAATGAAAATCAAACGAATCAAGAAGGCATCAAAGAATACTCCAAACGCCAACACAATTCCGATCGATTTAACCGTTGGATCAATGGATAAAATAAAGCTTCCAAAGACGGCAATCATTACAATGGCGGCCGTCACAATCACGGGACCACTCTTTTGCAATCCTACCTTAACGGCCTGGGTGTTGTCCCCAGTCTTTTGATACTCTTCGTGAATTCGAGAAACCATGAAGACTTCATAATCCATCGCTAGTCCAAACAAAATCCCGATGGCAATCACCGGCAAGAAGGCTAAGATTGGCGCGCTGGTGTGAATTCCTAAGAGTCCTTTCATAAATCCGTCTTGCATCACTAAGGTGGTAAGTCCAAAGGAAGCTAGTAATGACATTCCAAAACCAACCATCGCAAAGAAAGGAATCAAGAATGATTTGAACACAATCATCAATAAGATAAAGGCGAGCACCATCACCAAACCAACTAAGACTGGAATGGCATCGTTAAGTTTTTTAGAAATATCAATATTAACCGCATTAGAACCAGTTAACACAATGTCAGTATTTTCATTCTTATGGTAATCACGACCCAGTTTGTTAATCTTTTGAGCCAGTTCTTCGGTCTTGGCATCAGCTGGACCCGTCTTAGGCGTTACCACAAACATGGCATACTTACCGTCAGCACTAACTTGATATGATGACATAATTTCTGCTTGCAACTTAGCTTGTACTTGCGCTTGATAATCAGCAGTTGCCTTTTGAACCACAGCCTGTTGGGCTGCTTGATCCATTGCCGGGTTACTCATCATCGCTTGCATTACTTGTTGCTTCACATAAGCTTCCCCATCGGCCTTCACTTGAGCTTGACCGGCCGGACTCTTGAATTGTTTTAATTTAGCTTGATCAGGCAACTGAACCAACTTATCAACGTTGTTCATTTTTTCAATCTTATTGATAATTTCGTTGGCGGTCTTGGTTTGCTCTGCTTTAGAAGCATGGCTATCAAGTTTAACCACCCCAACTAGTTGTGAGTTAACTCCTTGACCAAACTTATCAGTCAACATGTCATACGCTTGACGCTTCGTGTTATTGCTTGCCAATTGACCATCAAATGGCATTCCTAACCGCATGTGGGTGGCAGGAGTAGCAAAACCAGCTAAGACAATCACAGCCACTAGGATTGAAACCACGGGATGTCCCACAATTGCTTTGGTGAAAATCCCATCCTTAGTTTCTTTTTCGTCATCATGGCTAGGCGTAATAAATTTCTTACCTAACGACATTAACGCTGGAAGCAAGGTCATCGCAGAAATTACCGCGAAGAACACACTAGTAGCAGCCGCTAATCCCATTTGGGTTAGGAAATCAATGCCCACTACACTTAGACCCGCAACGGCGATCATAACGGTCACTCCGGCAAAGAGGACCGAAGCCCCGGCACTTTCTAAGGTATTTCCAAGTGCTGTTTGTGGGTCATCCGTTTTCGCTAACTCACTGCGGTAACGGTGGACGATAAATAGGGCGTAGTCAATTCCGACTGCTAAACTAATCATTACTGCTAACGTTTGGGCGACGTTACTGATGGAGAATAAATTAGTTCCAATCGTAATTAATAATACTCCAGAAACCAAGCCCACTAAGGCACTCACAATGGGTAAACCAGCCGCTATAAATGATCTAAAGAGGATCAATAGTAAGACGAAGGCAATGGAAATCCCGATTAACTCAGAAAATCCCCCAATTTCTGTCTTAGTAACGTTCACAGAACCATTGTAGGCGACCTTCAAGTTATCTTTTTGCAACTCATTAAAGGTCTTTTTCACCTGATTAATATCTTTATCCGGAACTAGACGCGCATCCTTTTTAAAGGTGATGCTAACGTAACCAGTCGTTTTATCCTTACTGATTGCTTGTGCTTCATAAGGACTGGTAATCGATTTGATTCCCGCTTTACCCTTTAAGTCCTGAACCTTCTTTTCCACTTGAGCTTGAGTTTTGGCATCGGTCAAATCTCCGTCTTTATCCTGAACCACCACTTTCATGGTTCCGGAATCCAAGTTTTGGTGGAATTCATCCTTCAACGTACTTTGAATATCAGTGGAAGGAATCCCAGAAATCTTCAAATTTTGGTTAAAATTGGAACCGAGTGATCCGGCAAATCCGATTAACACAGCTAACATTGCTAACCAAGCGACAATCGTTTTCCATTTATTCTTAAAAATCCATTGTCCCAGGTTATTTAATCCTTTTTTCATCTTACTTTCCTCCTTCATAAATTATTCGACTTCCTTATTCTATTGAAAATGATACAAAAATAAATGTTCAATTATGTTACAATGCACATTAAATGTACATTGTAAAGGAAGTGTCTATTATGGCTGACCTCAGAAAGCAACGAACCAACCTGTTAATCTTTACTAGCTTCGCTAAATTACTTTGCCAGAAGCCTTTTTCCAAAATCACGGTCGCAGAAATCGTCAGTACCGCAATGATTCATCGCAATACCTTTTACCAACACTTCGTTGATAAATACGAATTATTACGCTTTTTTATTAATAAAGTGATTCAAGACTCTGATTTTTCCATTGAAGACTTTAAAAAAGCACCCTTTTCGACAATCAACGATGCCTTAGTTCGCGAACAAACCCAAATTTTCAGAGCACAAGACGATGACATCGAATTCAATCGAATTGCCCGTGACACCTTTGTCCGCAGCTTCATCACCAAAAATAACGATAACTACGACATCATTTGGGAGTTTGGGACCTTGGCTTCCATTTTGGCCTGGTCCGATGTTAGCGGTGCTAACCTCACCTTTTTCAATGATGCTAACCTTTTAGACGAGATTTATCGCACCAAAAAATTCCCACAAAAAAACATCCGAAAATAATTTCGGATGTCTTTTTTTATTTAGCACGTTTTTGCAATTTAGAATGATGAAGTCCATAGGTAAAGTAGGTAATCAAACCAATTACCAACCAAATTCCTACAGAAATCTTAGTAAGATCTGGGAGCATCACGATAAAGTAAATACTCATCAAGGTGGCAATTACTGGAAGTACCGGATAAAGTGGCATCTTAAATCCATCATTTTTAATATCTGCTCGGCGACGAAGGGGAATTACCCCAAATGAGATGCAGGCAAAGGCAAACAACGTTCCGGCATTAATCAAGGATGCCAATTGTTCCAACGGTACCAATCCGGCAAACACGGCTTGCACAATTGTAGAAACGATGATGGCATTTTTTGGCACGCGGTGTTTCGAATCAATCTTACCCATTTTGGCAGACAACAAACCGTCACGACCTAGAGCGTAGACCAAGCGAGATCCCCCAAAGAACATGGTAACCATGGCAGTAAAGATTCCAAACAAGGCTCCGATGGTTACCAACTTGTTCCAAGAATCAAGTCCAACCGCGTGAAGCGCAAAGGCAGCGGGATCATCCACGTTTAGTTTGGTGTAGTGCACCATTCCCACCAACACTAGTGAGAAGGCCACGTAGAGAACAACGGCAATTAGAACTGTTCCCAAAATTCCCCGGACCACGTTTTTCTTGGGATTAATGGTTTCCGCGGAGTTGGCTGCCAAGGCATCAAAACCGATAAAGGCAAAGAAAACGGTGGCTGCAGCTGTGGAAATTCCTCCTAGACCAAACGGAGCTCCATGAAATTGTTCCGGATAAAATGGAACATAGTTACTAGTTTTAATGTAGAAGAAACCAAGAACTACGAACACGATGATGATTGCTAGTTTAACAATTACCGCCACGTTTTCCACTTTTTTCGAAAGGTCCGCTCCCTTAGCAATAATCACGGCAATCACCAAGATGATAATAACTGAAGTAAGGTTAATTACGCCGCCATCCATGGGACCACTTTGCAATGCTTTGGGTAAATTAATCCCCAACGCTGCCAAAATATTATTATTAAAGTAGGCGGCAAATCCTGTGGCTTCAGCAGAAACGGCCAAGAAATATTCTAGAATCAAAGACCAGCCAATCATCCAACCGACAAATTCACCATAGACAACCGATCCAAATGAATAGGCGGAACCGGCAATCGGCATTGCGGAAGAAAATTCAGCATAGGCCATTCCCACTACACCGGAAAGTAAAGCTGCCAGTAAGAATGCAATGGCAACCGCGGGACCGGCGTGTTGCGCTGCTTCGTGACCGGGTAAAATGAAAATCCCGGTTCCAATCACCGCTCCAATTCCCAAGGCAATCAGATCCCAGGCATTCAAGGTTCTTTTTAATTGTGAATCGGCCTTTAAATAATTAGCGACCGATTCTTTACGAAATATTCGACTCATGATTCCCATTGTAGCTCTCTCCTTTTATTAATTTTATTAAAAATAGTTGAATAACTGATCCGATAGTCTTAATATTACAAGCAGACCTTTAATAAGTAAAATTAATCTTTTTAATTAATGCATTAGGAGAAACGATTTGTCATGAACAGACTCTTAGCACTACAAAAAATTATCGAAACCGGTAGCTTCACAAAAGCTGCTCAAGAACTTGGTTACACCCAGTCCTCCATCAGCCAAACCGTCGCTAGTCTCGAAACCGAATTCAACATTAAACTCTTAAATCGGTCCCGTACCGGAGTTTCTTTAACCAATGATGGTAAGAAAATCTATCCCAGATTTTTAGAATTGATTCGACAATATGAGGAAACTCAAGTAATTGCCAATCAGATCAACGGCTTAGAAACTGGAACGGTCAAAATTGGTGCCATCAACAGTATTTCCCGCTACTGGCTTCCTGGGCTGATCAAGGGTTTTGAAGCCAGTCATCCCAACATCCACTTCACCCTCTACCAAGGTAACTTTGATGAAGTTCGTGATTACATTTTATCTGGTAAAGTTGATATCGGCTTTTTAAAACCGCCTTACACCAAAGATTTGAAAACTCATCCCCTCAAAGATGAAAAGATGCTTGCTATCATTCCGGCTAACCATCCGCTTCGTCAGCAAAAAACGACTTCCTTAGAGAAGTTGTTTGCAACCTCTGACAATATCATCTTAATTCCAGAAGGTTCACACAGCAGTGTCTTAAATGCCTTTCACCAAGTTAATCTCTATCCGAAAATTAAGGATAAGATTCAAGACGACTACACCGTCATGTCGATGGTCGAAGCCGGCTTGGGAATTAGTTTCATCTCAGAGTTAATGAAAAAGGACTGCCCTTTTGATATTCATTTTCTAAAGACTACGCCCATCATCAGACATTCCATCAACCTCGCCTATAAAAACGAAAGCTCCCTTTCCACCGCCAGCAAGCGTTTCATTCGCTACATTGAGAGTCAACGTACCAAGTTGATTTAAAAATTCCCACAAAAAAACATCCGAAAATAATTTCGGATGTCTTTTTTTATTTAAATGAAAGTTAACACTTGCATTAAGATTGGTACCACGACCACGAAGAGTACCGTACTGGTTACTACGACGTTGGTAGCGTAAGCCACATCCCCGTGTGAACGACCTACCAAGATTGGTAGCACCGCTAATCCAGGTGCAGCAGCTTGAATTACATACGTGCTCATTGCAATATCTGGAACGGCAACGCCACCATGACTAAATGCCAATAGGACTGCCAACATAATTGCGGGGGCAATTACGAACCGACCAACGAGGGCTAGGATAGAATCACGGTCAAAGTGGATAGAATTCAAACCGGCATCGGCTAGGATAATTCCAATGTAGATTAGTGACAATGGTGTTACTAATCCACCCACCATGGTGAACGTGTTTCCAAGCATTGGGAAGCTCTCTGGTTGCACGATGAAGGTAATGGGTAAGCCCAATACCAACCATACTAGTGCCACGATAAAACCAATCAAGGGAGCCGGAAGCAACTTCTTCCAGTTAAAGTTAGCATCCGCTTTGTCCCCTTTTTCCTTAGTTGGATCATCTGCCGAAATAAAGAAGATTCCGACCGCCCAAGTTGAAATGGTGTTTACCAAGTAGTAGATCAAGAAGTAAGGAAGTGCTTTGTCACCAAACAACGCCATGTTCAATGGCATTCCAATGAAGATGGTGTTGGCGTTTACCACCATGTTGATGAAGGTTCCACGCCGCCCCTTTCTAATCTTAAAAATCTTAACTAAGGCAATTGCGACGGCATAGCCGAGCACAAAGCACAAAAAGACGTAACCTAAACTACTCGATAAGCTTAATAACTTGTCTCGATTTAACTTACTTACCACTGACATGAAAATTGAAACCGGCAAGGCAATGTTCATAATGATAAATGAAACGTTTCCTTTGAATGTATCACCTAGTCGACCGGAGTTTCGGAGCCAGAAACCTAAAGCAATTACTAGCACAATTTCTCCAACACTAGATAATGAGGTTAAAAATGCAGTCATTTATTGTTCCTCCTATTTTCAAAAGTTGTTATAAATAAAAAAACACTCTGAAGCCAGAATGTTTTTTTGTTTTGCAATGAATCTAATTATTTAACTTCTTTGTATACTGGGTACCACTTTTCGCCTTCAACTGCTGCTTTAACATCAGCAATTTCTTCACGAGTAATACCTTCGTCTACAGCAGTTTGAGCCACTGAGTTAGCAACAGTTTGTGAGAACTCAGTTAATTGGTCAACTGGAGGAAGGATTGGAGCACCTGGTTGAGTTGGGTCCACGATACCACCAAGTGAGTGAGCAGCAGCACTGATCATCTTGTCACTTAGGTTAGTTGCAGTAGCAGCAATGGCACCTAAACCAATCCCAGGGTATACAAGGGCGTTGTTAGCTTGACCGATTTGGTAAGTTACACCGTTGTATTCAACTGGATCACTAGGAACACCAGTAGCAACTAGGGCACGACCATCTGACCACTTAATTACGTCAGCAGCAGTTGCTTCACATAATTTAGTTGGGTTTGAGATTGGTAAGATAATTGGACGTTCAGTGTGAGCTGACATTTCCTTAACCACTTCTTCAGTGAAGGCACCAGGAACAGTTGAAGTACCAACCATGATAGTTGGGTGGACAGCTTTAACAACTGAAAGTAAATCAGTTAAGTCTTCTGAGTTTTCGAATTCTGAACGACTTCTAGCAAATTTCTTTTGACCATCAGTTAAGTCTTCCATGTCGTCAAACAATAGACCTTGCTTGTCAACCATGTAGAAGTGCTTCTTAGCTTCTTCTTCTGAAAGACCTTCTTGAACCATTTCTTCAGCAACACGTTGTGCAATACCAACACCGGCAGTACCACCACCGAAACAGAGGTATTTTTGATCAGTCATCTTTTCACCAGAGATGTTAAGACCACCAAGCACACCGGCTAATACAATGATACCAGTACCTTGGATATCATCGTTAAATACCAAGTATTTGTCCTTGTACTTGTCTAAGATCTTGGCCGCGTTAGCACGACCAAAGTCTTCAAAGTGAAGGTATAGGTTAGGGAATAGGTCTTCAGCTTCAGTAACAAACTTGTCAACGAAGTCGTAGTACTTGTCTGAGTAATCACGTTCTTGTGCGTTACCCAAGTACAATGGATCTTCGATTAATTCTTTTCTAGTAGTACCAGCATCAAGCACAACTGGAAGTACTTCTGAAGGATCGATACCAGCAGCGGCAGTATATACCATTAACTTACCTGTTGGGATGTCGATACCTTGAGTAGCCCAGTCACCAATACCAAGAATACCTTCACCATCAGTTACAACTAATAACTTGATGTTACGACCTTCTGCAGCATTGATTAAGCTTTGACGAATAGTTGCTTGATCATCATCGTTGATTGAAAGGTAAGCAGCGTTTTGTGGGTTTACGTACATACGGCTGTAGTTTTCAATTGAGTCAGCGATAGTTGGATCATAAACAACTGGCATGAATTCACTAACGTGTTCAGCGAAAGTTGCGTAGAAAAGCACACGGTTTTCGTTGAAGATACTCATTAAGTAGAAACGTTTTTCTAAATCGTTACTCTTAGTTAAGTATTCTTTGTATACACGAGCTGTTTGTTCCTTTAAGGTTTGTACACGAGGTGGTAACATACCTTGTAGGTTTAATGTCTTACGTTCTTCTTCAGTAAAAGCAGTTCCTTTGTTTAAAAAGGGATTGTTTACAATTTCTTGACTTCTTGTCATGAATAAGACTCCTTTTGTAGTATTATATTAATTAATTGAACACTGTGTATATTAAACCATCACGAAAAAAATAGTCAAACAAATTGTTTTTATAAACTTTGCTTATATGAGGTGCATATATGAAACTTCAAGATTTAATCTATTTCAATAAACTCGCTGAACTCAAGAACTACACTACGGTTTCGGAGTATTTCGGCGTTAGTCAACCTTCCATTTCCATGGCCATTCAACGGCTGGAAAAAGAATTTAACGTGGAATTAATTAATCGAAATCAATCGCACCGCCAAATTCGCGTGAGCCCCAACGGAAAGATTTTGCAAAAACATACCTTAGTAATTACCCAAGAAATTGAAAATCTAAAGGAAGATATGCACCACAACTTCAAACAACCGATTCGTTTTGGGTTGCCTCCCATTATCGGAAACTATTACTTTCCCAGCCTGGCGCTCAGTCTAATTAAAGAAAACATTTTAGACGACCTCGACAACATCGAAACCGGTTCTAGCAAACTATTAGAACTCCTTCGTTCTGGAGAAATTGACATGGCGTTACTTGGTTCCAATGAACCCATTAAAAGTAACGTGTTAAACGTCCAACTCCTCACCCAAAATGACTTTAAAATCATCGTTTCGCCCGATTCTCCATTTGCTAAAAAGGATAAAATTACGATTGCGGACTTAGATCAAGCCAACTTCGTTTCCCTCTCCGATAACTTTGTTCACACCGAAGCCTTTAACAAACTTTGTTCTGAGCATAGTGCCAAGGTGAACATCCGCTACCGGACCCAAAACGTCGAACTTTTAAAACAGTTAGTTTCTGAAGACATCGGGGTTTCTTTCTTAACCGAACAATCCATCACCCCTAACGATAACTTGGTAGCTATTCCGATTGATGACGAAAACCTAAAGAAATTCTGCGTTTCCATCGTTTATCGAAAGACCCACGTATTGTCACCTAAAGAACAAGAGTTAGTCGAGTTATTAACCAAACAGATTGAAAAATAAAAGCAGGTATCCGAAATGGATGCCTGCTTTTTTACATGTACAACTTTTGTCAATAGAAATTTACCAGTCAGAATCGTAAATCTTATTTCGTAATCACAGTTGCTTCATGATTTTTTTCAAAGTCAGCAATGTTATCTAATGAGGTAATCACTGCCTTCTGATTCGTTTTTTCCACAAACTCAATGGCAGCTTGAATCTTAGGTTCCATTGAGCCCTTGCCAAATTGTCCTTCAGCAAGATATTTTTGTAATTCGTCCACCTTAACTTCGCCTAAATCAGTTTGATCCGGTTTACCAAAGTTAATGGCAGCTTGTTTGACGGCCGTTAAAATGAATAACTCGTCCGCATCAACTCGTTCGGCTAACTTAGCGGCCGTGAAGTCTTTGTCAATCACGGCTTCTACACCGGTAAGGTTCCCATTTTCTTTGACGACGGGAACACCGCCTCCACCACCAACAATTACGACTTGGTCACTGTTGGCCAGCTTTTTAATTTGATCAACTTCGACAATATCAATTGGTTTTGGTGAAGGCACCACGCGACGATAACCGCGACCGGAGTCTTCCACCATTTGCCAATCAGGGTGTTCCTTTTGAATTGGTGCCAGTTCTGAATAGAACGGACCAATTGGTTTGGATGGAGCAGCAAAAGCGGCATCTTTTCCATCAACTAACACCCGTGTAACTAAAGTACTACTATCAATTCCGTGATTGGTTAACGCATTTGTAAGCCAAAAACCAATCTCACCTTGCGTCATGGCCACTAACGTATCTAGTGGCATAGCGGGGTTCTTTTCGCTGCCCCCGGCAATCTCTTGTAACAAGAGGTTACCAACTTGCGGACCGTTTCCGTGGTTAATAATCATTTGCACCGGTTCGTCTGCTTGTTTTAGATAAGCAACTAAACGTCGCACCGTTTTATCAAGGGCTGCTTGTTGCCCCTTTGCGCTAGGATCATCAGTCAAAATTGCATTTCCACCTAGAGCAATAACAATTTTCTTCATTTTATGAAACTCCAATCTTTCCCATTACTAATGCAATAATGGACGTAATTGCAGCAATCGTGATGATTACCATCATAATGATTTCAAATTTCGTTAATTTTTCTCCGCGTTCTCTCACTGACATAATGTAGAAAACGAAGCCTAACACGTAGGCGATGGAACATAACCAGAGAAATTGTAATCCGGCAAACACAATTCCGATGATTTCAAATAACACGGTAATAATCCCTGGAACCATCAATTTAACGGAATGTTGTTCCCGACCAACTTTAACTTGATATGCGCCGACTAGGGCGTAACAAATCACAATTGCGGCGGTACATAATGAGATTGCAAAAGTATATGCAGAATCTGTGAATAATAATGAAATTAAAAACATTTGTAACAAAATTTGGGTTAACCAGAGGGAATGAGATGGAGAGTTCTTCTTATTTAAGTACCCAAACCACTTTGGTAGTAATTTTTGGTTAGCAAGTTGACTCGTTGCTTCAACTGGCAACATGGTCCAAGATAGCCAAGCTCCGGCAATCGTGATGATGAGCGAGATACTTACTAACGCCCCACCGATTGGTCCAATCATGTCTTCAACGACATAGGTTAGAGCCGGGTTACTAATCTTAGCTAGTTGTGCTTGACTCATGTATCCATAAGGAAGCATGGAAATGACGGCATTAATTACCAAAAGGGAAATAAACCCGATGATAGTGGCCCGACTGGCGTCAGAACGTTTCTTCGCCCGACCTGCCATCATGGTAGCTCCTTCAATCCCGATAAAAATCCACATCATGGTAATGATACAGCCCTTAACTTGATCAAAGACTCCCTTGCCAGTCGCACTAGTATAAGTAAAGTTAGTACTGAAGTTTTGCCAGAAATGTTCAGTAAAGACATTGGCCTTGAACATGATGATTCCTAATAAAATGAAAGCTACTAAAGGAACCAACTTGACGATGGTAACAATGGTGTTGATAAAGGCGGCACTTTCCACTCCGTGTGTAACTAAAATGGTTAGGAACCAGGAAATCACCGAAGCCGTAACTACGGCAATCAATGAGTTTCCGGAACGAAACGATGGAATGAAGTACCCAATTGATGACATCATCATCGTCGCAAAGGCCACGTTTCCCAGCCAAGCAGAGAGCCAGTAACCCCAACCGGACAAAAAGCCGGCAAAGTTACCAAATCCCGCTTGGGCATAGTCAGAAATCCCTTCTAATTCGGGATGAGTTTCACTCAACGATTTCAAGCTTAATGCTAATCCAAAAATGCCGACTCCAGTGATTAGCCATGCTAGTAGCGCTGGTCCGGGAGTAGCAACTGACGCTAATCCCGAACTCGCGTTATAAATTCCCGCCCCAATTGCGGAACTGATTACCAACATCACTAATCCTAAAAACGAAACTCCATTTTTGTTTTCCATTAATCTATCCTCTCAATTTTAAACTAGGATTATTTAAAAAGACTTAAATCGCCGAGAGTAGCTGCCATAATCGCCATGATTGAGTGTTTACGGTTACCAGCTTCTTGGAATTGACGTCCGTATTTACTTCTAAAGACTTCGTCAGTTACTTCCATTTCCGGTTTATCTAAACCAGTGTATTTTTCCACAGCTTCGGCACCTAAGATGGTGTTGCCATCGTGGAAGGCTGGAAGACAGTGCATGAAGATTAATTGACCGTCTTGGTTACCAGTCTTTTCCACCATATCCATGTTGATTTGGTAAGGAAGGAGTTCATCAATTCTTTCTTGCCAGTTGGTTTCACCCATGGATACCCAAACGTCAGTGTAAAGCACGTTTGATCCTTTAACCCCTGCTGCAATATCTGAGGTAACTAATGGTTTTGCCCCTGATTTAGCGGCGTAATCATTAGCTAATTTTTGAATTTCAGCAGTAGGTTGTAATTCGTCAGGTGCAACGATGTGCACGTTAACTCCGAGCATGGAACCAGAAACTAACAAAGAGTTGGCTACGTTGTTACGACCGTCACCGACAAAAGTAAGAGTTAAGCCTTTAAGTTTGCCGAATTCTTCTTTAACAGTCATAAAGTCGGCAATCATTTGAGTTGGGTGCCATTCGTTTGAAAGACCGTTCCACACGGGAACCCCAGAGTATTTTGCCATGGTTTCCATGTCGGCTTGTTCAAATCCACGGTATTCAATTCCGTCAGCTAGTTCACCGAACACACGAGCAGAGTCTTCCACGGATTCTTTCTTCCCAAATTGACTAGAAGTAGGGTCGATGTAGGCAGTGTTGGCACCTAAATCATCTCCACCTAGTTCAAAAGATAATCTCGTTCTAGTCGAAGTCTTTTGGAATAAAAGCACGATGTCTTTGTCGTGAAGGTAAGGAGTTACCTTGCCCTTTTCCTGTTTTTCTTTTTTTAGTTTAATGGAGAAATCGATTAAAGCTTCGAGTTGTTCTGGTGTAAAATCAGCTTCTTTTAAAAATGATCGTCCTTGTAGTGATTGTAGTTCTTTTAATAGTTCCATCATACATTCCTCATTTACTATATTTTTTATTTAGTTAAATCTTCTCTGAAGATTGGTTGTGACATACAACGTGCTCCACCACGTCCTCTAGCTAATTCAGATGAACGAATCTGGTTAACTTTGATGCCGTGTTTTTCCATTAATTCGATGGAAACGTAGTTACGGTCGTAAGTTACGACTTCACCAGGTTTAATGGCTAAGTTGTTTGAACCATCGTTCCATTGTTCTCTTTCAGAGATAACTGGATCACCGTCACCGGTTTCAATTAAATCAATTTCTGAAAGACCGAGAACTTCTTTTAAAGTAGCCATTAGGTCAGTCCGGTGTTCAATCACGATGTCTCCGTCTTTGCCGGGGTGAAGAATGTTAATGTTCATCTTGCCGGCTTCGTCCATAATCCCTGGGAAGACCGTAAATTGATCGTAGTTAACCATGGTAAAGACCGTATCTAAGTGCATCATGGCGTGGTTATGGGGAATCTCAATGGCAACCACTGTATCAAATTTAGAATGTGGGCTGTCAAAGAGCGCTTTCGCTAACTTTTCAATTGAGCGGGTTGAAGTTCTTTGTGAAGCTCCAATTGCAAGCGTGTGGTCATTTAAGACTAATTCATCTCCACCTTCAATGCGAGAATCAATCGAACGATCTAACCAGATGTCGACTTGGTTCTTGAATCTTGGGTGATACTTCATTATGTAATCAGTGATTAATGACTCGGGTTTCCGAGCTGCAAAAGTCATGTGATTAATGGTTAATCCGCTACCAATCATAGCTTGTGGGTCACGAGTAAAGTAAGCATTTGGTAGTGGGTCTAAAATAAATGGGTTGTTAGCATCTGAGCCAGAAATGTCGTGAAGACTTGGGTGTTTAAAGTCCACTACTCCACGACGAAGTCCAGCGTAGATGGCAGTTACTAGTTCGTGCACTGATAGAGTAGCAAAGTAGCTCTTAATATCAGTAGCAGCGGCACCAGTGTAAAAGTGTTCAGCCAAATAAGTATCTAAGAATTGATTACGAATGGCTTCGTCTTGTAAAACGTCTTCTAATAAATCTTCAACGTAGACAGTTTCGATGCCTTTGTCTTGTAAGACTTTGGCAAAATAGTTGTGTTCTTCTGCAGCAATTTTTTGATAAGGTACATCATCAAAAAGCATGCGCTCCATTGTGTCTGGTGTAATATTTTCAATCTCTTTGCCAGGGCGATGAAGTAAAATTGATTTCAAGTTACCAATCTCTGAGTTTACATTAATTGCGCGGTTCATATAATCATCCCTTCACTAATTAAAAATCATTAACAACTGGGCAAACTTTTACTCTCCTTTGCCCACATAAAATATACCACTGTAAACGCTTACATACAACCCGAAAAGAAAAGTTTTTTGCTAAATAACGGCATTTTAGCAGATAGTTAGATATGTTATTCACAATCATATCATATATGATTAAATGTAATTACCACTTATTAAAAGTTATAAAAAAGACCAGTCAGAGCCACTACATGAGTTCTAGACTGGTCTTTTAACACGGAGAGTTTTTGAATTTTGGGCAAAATAAAAATCCCCCAATCGAGATTTTCATCTCAATCAAGGGATTAATATTCGGTATCAAAGTTTAATCAAAGTAATTTAATTAACCTTTTTTACCATAAAAGTTTTTGAGCCATGCAAAGATACCGACTACCGCTACTAGTACGGCTGCAAGTGATGCTAAGAAGACATTAGTGTGATCACTATTATCATCAGTTGAAGCATGTTTTGCACTTGCTTGTTCTTTGTTTGCAGCATGTTTAGGAGTTGCCATATGCTTAGCAGTCTTAGCATTTGACTTCGTCTTAGTATCTGCTGTTTTGGCATCGTTGTTACTGTTTGAATCATTGTTGCTATCAGTTGCATTGTTGCTATCAGTTGCATTGTTGCTGTCAGCATTATTAGCTTGGTTTTGTGAACCAGTTTGTGCTGTAGCAAGTTGAACATCTGAGGTTCCAGTTGCGGCGTTTACACCAGCAAAGTTAGTTACGTTAGCGTTGGTTGGAGTTTCCTTAGCGGCTGCGTAATTACCTTCGTGGGCAGGAACTGTAACTGGACGAGTATGGTTAGCTGCACTCGTTTGATTGTCAGTCTTGTTAGTAGTAGTTGGTTGTGCTGGTTTGTTACTACTGTTTTTGGCGGCTGGCTTGTTTTGTTTATCACTTGAAACATGAATTCCAGCAAAGTTTACCGCAATTGCATTTACAGCATCAGCATCTTTAGCCGCAGCTATTTGTTCATTTAATGAATTAAACTTATCGTTTGCAGCTTTACTTTCTTCTTTACTTGCTGATCCTGTTAATCCTTTATCTGCAGTAATTGCTTGATCTACAGCTTCTTTTTCGGCTTCAACTGTTTTTACTAATTTATTTTGTTTTTCTTTAAAAATTATTACTGAATTATTATCAGCATTATTTACCACATCAAAAATATCATTAAAATCAGATATATTAGATAATTTCCAATCTAATATACCATTTAAGTTCGTTAAATTTTTCATACCTCTAAATGCACCAGACATATCAGTGACATTAGAAACATCCCAATTACTTAAGAAATCAATATTTTCAAGTTTTTGTAGATTATTAAAAATATTTTTCATACTTGTAACATTCGATGTATCCCAATTAACTTTAGATTCATTATCATTAAAAGTGAAATCTCTTAGAGATAAATCAGAATCATTTTCATGATTACCATTGATTGTAATCAAGTTTATATCAGAATTAAAGAAATTATCTAATGATGTAACACTTCTTATATCAAATGTGTTCAACCCAGAGATAGTTTCCACATTCGTTAATCCTGCTAAGAAACCTTCTGTATTATCAGGTAAGTCAAATGATTTTTCAGCACCTACAAACTTAATTGTTGCTTTTTTAGCATTTTCGGTGTCATTTATTATATCTAATGGTAATTTTTGGTTATCCTGAATATCTTTTAAAACATTATTTTCAAATTTATTGTTTTCAGCATTTTCTTTTAGGATATAAGTTAGTACTCGATTTTTATTATCCCAAATATATTTTAAAGCACCATTTTCACCAGTTACTTCTTTAGGACTATTTAAATCAGAAAATTGTTTTTCAGTATCAGTAATAAGTTGATTTACTTGATCAACACTTGTTGCATCGTTGATATTAATTGATAATTTAACAAATGCTTGCTTAATATCTAAAGTTTTAGCTTTGCTTTGGTCTCTAGTTAATCCATTACCTACTTCTGCATTTTCTAGAAATATTATTTTTTTACTGGTAATGTTCCGAACTGAATCTGATTTTACTGTTTCTTCTTTATGCGTACGTAAGTTATTAAACTTAGTTTCTAAGCCATTAACAATTTCATTCACTTTACCTAAATCAGTTTTTTGACCTATTTCTGTTTTAGCATCTTCTGCTGCAGCTGAAATCTTAGCTTTATCTGTACCTTCGCCAGTTCCTTTTTCTGCTTCACTTAACCATGCGTCATCATCAATTTGGTTATTAAATTCCGTTACCTTTAGATCTACGCTAGCTTTGGCATTTGATTTTACTGTTTCTTCTTTATGCGTACGTAAAGCATTAAATTCTTGATCTAGGCCATTAACAATTTCATTCACTTTACCTAAATCAGTTTTTTGACCTATTTCTGTTTTAGCATCTTCTGCTGCAGCTGAAATCTTAGCTTTATCTGTACCTTCGCCAGTTCCTTTTTCTGCTTCACTTAACCATGCGTCATCATCAATTTGGTTATTAAATTCAGTTACCTTTCGATCTACGCTAGCTTTGGCATTTGATTTTACTGTTTCCTCTTTATGCGTACGTAAGTTATTAAACTTAGTTTCTAAGCCATTAACAATTTCATTCACTTTACCTAAATCAGTTTTTTGACCTATTTCTGTTTTAGCATCTTCTGCTGCAGCTGAAATCTTAGCTTTATCTGTACCTTCGCCAGTTCCTTTTTCTGCTTCACTTAACCATGCGTCATCATCAATTTGGTTATTAAATTCCGTTACCTTTAGATCTACGCTAGCTTTGGCATTTGATTTTACTGTTTCTTCTTTATGCGTACGTAAGTTATTAAACTTAGTTTCTAAGCCATTAACAATTTCATTCACTTTACCTAAATCAGTTTTTTGACCTATTTCTGTTTTAGCATCTTCTGCCGCAGCTGAAATCTTAGCTTTATCTGTACCTTCACCAGTTTCCTTTTGTTCACTAGTTAAAAATGTATCATCATCAATTTCTTTAAAAACAGAATTCTTTATCTGATCTACTTTATTTTTTGAATCATTTTGAACCTGCCTCATCTCAGCATTATTAGTACGCAAACTTTCAAATTTCTTTTCAAGGCCATTTGTATAAGTAGTTATGTCATTTAACGAATTAGAATTAGTTATATAATTAATAGCATTTTCAACTTCACTATTAATTTTAGCTTTATCTGTACCTTCGCCAGTTCCTTTTTCTGCTTCACTTAACCATGCGTCATCATCAATTTCTTTAAAAACAGATTCTTTAATTTCAGTAACTTTATTACTAGCACTATCTTTAACTAAAGATTCATACCCAGAATCTAAACCATCAGTAAATCCTGTAAATCTAGATTGAATATAAATAAGTTTAGAATCATCTGATTGTACGTTTTTATAATCATCAGAAAGAAATGAAATTGCATCATTATAACTTCCTTTTGAAGTTTTATTATCTGATTTTGGTTGTCTATTTTCTGAAAAATCATTAATTACAGATTGAGATAATCCTGCTTTTTCAAGTTTAGTAACCATATTATTATATCTCAATTGATAAATTACAATTGCTTTTTTACGCGCATCAGTGAAATTTTTTTCATTTTGAATATCAGAATTAATATTTAATCCCATTGTATCTGGAATATTTTTTTAATTATCATCCACACTTTCATCATCAGTAAAAGATCTAATGTCTTCTAAATTACTAATAGATTTTTTTTCATTATTACTTCTACTTTCATCATTGAACGAACTCATTGGTGATTGACTTTGTTTGCTTGTTGAATTTACAGCATGGCTGCCGTCACTTGTTGAACTTGCTGGTGCCTGGCTTTGTTCACTTGCTGAACTTACAGCGTGACTTTCTGTACTTGCTGAGCTTACAGTGTGGCTTTCTGTACTTGCTGAACTTACTGCATGACTTTCCGTGCTTGCTGAACTTACAGCGTGACTTCCAGCACTTGCTGATTTGGCATTACCAAAAGTATTAGATATTAATTCATCATAATTAGAAGGTTCCTGTCCATCTGAACTTGCCGGCACATCTGAAGCTGGCTTAGCTGCATCTGATTTTTGCGTTGCAGGTTCTTCTGTTTTAGCTGGAGTTGCATCAGCGTTTACAGTTGTACTGCCGACAGTAAAACTAGCTCCACCTAACAACATGAAAGTTGCCAATGAGACGGTCACCCATTGTTTTTTCACTTTTCTTAATACTTTTTTGTCATTTTCTTTTTGAAATTTATTCTTATTGTATAGCATACATACTCCCTTTTATTAAATTGTAAAAGTTATAACAAAATAAACTTACTGTTAGTATAATGTAACGATATTCACATTTCAACTTCTAGTTTAAAAAAATATTATTATAATTTTAATAATTAATTAATAAAATAATTGTTATACAGTCGCAAAACATCAATATAATAACGTTTTATTTTAAAACGAATCTGAAACTATCTTTAGTTTTTTTTAAAATTTAAAACTTCAAGATTGTGAAAAAAGTTTCAATATAGCGAATTGTACCCGGCATTTATTTCTTTAAAATTCTTTTATAACTTTATTTACATTTTTTAAATAACATTTTTCACAATTACAGTAACTACTTCAATTTATTTAATAATCCAATTAATTGGATTGTTTTTTTATTTTTTTCAATTAATTTTACTAATCACTTAATCTACCGGTAATCTTTTAAGTCATTTCATTATTTTTATATAAAAAAAAAACGATTAGCTTTAATAATCGTTTAGCTAGCGTTATCAAACTAAAATTACATCTTTTCTTTAGCTTTTATTTTGTAATTTCTTCATTAAATAGTTACTGTTTTTAACCTAAAATATCTCAGAACTTTTTAAACTTTATTCTGTCACTTAGCGTTATAATTAGGTTGTAGTAAATATATTACTTGGAGGGTCACACAATGAAAGAATTTAAAACAAGTAACGCTGAAGGTCCTATCGAAAACTTCGTTAACACTTACGATCTAGAACCTCGTGCAGAAAAAGTCATTCCTAAAGGTGCGTTTGGTTACATTGCCAGCGGTGCCGGCGATGAATTTACTTTAAGAGAAAATGATCGTGCTTTTAACCACAAATTAATTATTCCCCACGTATTAGAAAACGTGGAAAATCCAGATCCTAGTACCGTTGTTGATGGTCACAAGATTACTGCGCCCATCATTTTAGCTCCGGTGGCTGCTCACAAGTTAGCCAACGATTCCGGAGAAATTGGCAGCGCTAAAGGTGTACATAACTTCAATACCATTTATACCACCAGTTCTTACTCATCCGTTGATTTACCAGAAATCACGGAAGCTTTACAAGGAACTCCCGAATGGTTCCAATTCTACTTCAGCAAGGACAATGAAATTAACAAACACATCATTGATCGCGTAAAAGCATTGGGAATTAAGAAGATCATCTTAACTGCTGACGCAACGGTTGGTGGTAACCGAGAAGTTGATATTCGTAATCAATTTGTTTTCCCCGTTAACATGCCGATTGTGCAAGAATATCTTCCTGAAGGTGTAGGTAAATCAATGAACTACGTCTACGGATCAGCTAAACAAAAACTATCCGCTAAAGACATTGAGTTCATCGTCAACTACTCTGGACTTCCTGTTTACGTTAAGGGTGTGCAAAGTGCTGAAGACGTTAACCGTGCTATTGATGCCGGTGCTGCTGGAATTTGGGTAAGTAACCACGGTGGTCGTCAATTAGATGGTGGTCCTGCTGCCTTTGATTCCTTACAATATGTAGCTCAAGCCGTTAACCACCGAGTACCCATTGTCTTTGATTCTGGTATTCGTCGTGGTCAACATGTTTTCAAAGCCCTTGCTAGTGGTGCTGACTTAGTTGCTGTGGGTCGTCCTGCCGTTTACGGTCTTGCTCTAGGTGGCAGCAAAGGGGTTGAACAAGTCTTTGATAAATTAACCGAAGAACTTAAGATGGTGATGCAATTAGCCGGAACTCAAACCGTTGATGACATCAAACACTACCAATTAAGAGATAACAAATTTGTTTAATTAGCTACTAAAAAATACGCCGTTGAGAATTTTCTCAATGACGTATTTTTTTATGCTTTTATTCGACTTTAACATCCGTAATCAGATAGTAAGTTCCATCTTTTTCGACCAGGTAGTCCCCGGCTGAACCAGTCCCACCATTTTCCTTCATTTTATTTGAAGTCGCGTGAATGACGTATTGGTCATTAACACTTGAAACCGTTTCGTAAGTTAAATCACTGTTATTATTGTTGCTATCGCTAATAATCTTAGTAGCATCCGCTGCCGAATTCACCACGCTGGCACCGTGATTTTGTTCGGCAATCTTTTTCACTACGCTACCATCGTCTTTCTGATAAGTAACTTTGGTGTTTGGTTTGTTCTCATCTTTATCATTATTGTTGGTATTATTTTTGTTATCGTTATTAGTGTCGGTCTTTTTCTCAGCTTCTGGTTGAGGTGTATCACTCCAAGCCCCACTAGGATAAACCTTGTAGTAACCGATGGTGCCACCCGCACCGTTTTTCAATACGGCGGATAATGATTTCAACTGAATCAAGAAATATTTATTTCCGGTATCGGCATCTTTTTCGACTCCTCCACCGATGATGTCATCGTTATTGGCGTAACCTAGTTGTTTCTTTAAGTAGTCAATGGCGGAATCGGCAGTTTGGAGTTCTTCAAACTGGTCCTTTTTATCCGTCTTAGTTGCGTTTTTATCTTTATCAGAAGGATTACTGCTGGTCTCACTGGCTTTGTTCACCCGAACCCGATTAGTCATCGTTGGTGATTTTAACTGTTCCACGTTATTAGCTGAATTTACATAGAGAGTAGTTCCAATTACAGCAATGATAATTACGATCACTGCGGCAATAATTGCGGCTATCTTTTTGTTCATTTCAATTCTCCAAACTTAAATTTATTTTTTTAGGTTACCATCTCTGTTGAACTTTGTAAAATGCTCATCTAATAACGGTTGCAAACAAAAAAGACATTTGATTTTATGAAAATTACAAAAGATCAAATGTCTTATTAATACTATAAAAAATATTTATCCACGAGTTCCGCGTCTTATTCTTTTTTTATTGCTATTTGAAACATGTTTTCTTTTAAATTCTCTATTTTTATCTTGTTTAGCTTTTTCTTCTTTTTTATCTGAAATTAATCCATCTACACTCCAAATAATTTTTCGATATGAAATAATTGGTAATAAAATCAAAATAATAAATAAAAATATAGCTAAAATCCATTTTTCATTTTCAATTTTTAATGCCATATTAATATAAGCAAAATATCCAACTAAAGAAAAAATTACCGAAAAAGACTCATTAAAAATAAAATCATGAACTCTATCCATAAAAGAAGACCAAAATTCATTATGAAACTTAACATATTTTATATCTCTTATATAGATAATACATGGTACTGTACAAAGTAAAATCTCAAAAGTATAAAAATAAAAAAGATAAAAAGAAGATTCTAAATCATATTCAAGAACACTTACAATTAATTCAATGCTAGTAAAAAAAATGTTTAAACAATGCACGACCGTGATTGTGCAAAATAAATTTTTTTTAATATTTCCCACTCCAAACCTCCAAATATAACTCACAAAAATAAAATTAAAAATATAATTAAAATAAAATTCAAATAACATGTACTCCTACTAACAATTTGCAATATCTACAAATTTTAAATTTAAATTCTATTACTCTAAATTATCATTTATGAAAATTTTTGTAAAATTGATCAAATAATAATATTTTAAAACAAAAAAATGAACCGTTCTTCGACGATTCATTTTTTCATTTATTAAACTTCTTTGTCAGTCTCAGTTTCTACTCCGACACCATCATATTCGTCCAAAATAATCTTCTTAAGGTCGACAAACAATGGTTCTTTAGGGTTAGCAGTTGTACATTGATCAGAGTAAGCAAGTTCTGCAAGTGCTTGTGCATCTTCTTCTAATTCTTGTTTTGAAACGCCTTGTGCTTTCAAGCTAAGGGTTACCCCCACTGAGTGAGCGAGTTCGATGAACTTGTGGACAAGGGCTTCTTTTAATTCTTCGTTAGTATTTCCTGGTAGTCCAAGGTAACGAGCGATTTGAGCGTAATCATCGTCAGCTCTAAATGATTCGTACTTAGGCCAAGTAGCAATCTTCTTAGGTTTTTCGAAGTTGTAACGAATTACGTGTGGCAAGGTAATGGCAATCGCAATTCCGTGGGTAATTCCAAACTTACCACCGAGTTTGTGGGCGATGGAGTGGGTAATTCCCAAGAAAGCGTTGGCAAAGGCCATTCCGGCAATGGTAGAAGCAGTGTGCATCTTATCTCTGGCTACCATATCACCGTTGTAGGATTTCGTTAGGTTTTCAAAAATCATCTTGATTGCTTGAAGTGACATTGGACGAGTGTAGTCTGATGCCATGGTGGATACGTATGATTCAATTGCGTGAGTCAAGGCATCCAAACCAGAAGCAGCAATGGTACTCTTAGGAACGGTTGCCACAAATTGAGGGTCGATGATGGCAACGTCAGGAGTTAGTGCATAGTCAGCTAGTGGGTACTTGATGTGACGTTTAGCATCCGTAATAACTGAGAATGGTGTAACTTCTGAACCAGTTCCAGAAGTACTTGGGATAGCTACCATTTGACTCTTGCTTGGTTTGTCAAAGCGGTAAGCCCGTTTTCTGATGTCCAAGAATTTTTGTTTAGCACCGTAGAAGTCCATTTCTGGGTTTTCGTAAAGTAACCACATCATCTTAGCGGCATCTAGTGGTGAACCCCCACCTAAAGCGATAATGGTATCTGGTTTGAAACCATTCATTTGAAGGACACCGGCATTAACTGTGTCGGTGGTTGGTTCGTCGTGAATGTCATCAAAGATGTAGTATTGTACTCCATCATTTCTGGCGTTTAGTTCATCTAACACTTTGTCAACGTAGTGATATTTAACCATTGAGGGACTAGTTACGATGAAGGCTTTGTGAATTCCTGGCATGTCAGCTAGGTAACGAACTGAATTCTTTTCGAAGTAAATCTTAGGTAATTTAATCCATTGCATATTATTTCTTCTTTTCGCGATTGTCTTAATGTTCAATAGGTCGTAGTCAGTAACGTTATGTGAGATGGAGTTTTGACCCCATGATCCAGTTCCTAATGTAAGGGATGGTGTCATGTTGTTGTAAAGGTTTCCAACTCCCCCTAGTCCAGATGGAGTGTTAACCATAACCCGAGAAGCCTTTACGGCGATTCCAAAGTCCACCGCAAGTTGGTCATCAGTGGTTTGGATTGCGGCCGTGTGACCTAATCCACCGTAGTTAAGTAACTTAGCGACCGTTTCAAAGGCTTGTTTGTGACCACTAACTTTATATACGGAAATTACGGGTGATAATTTTTCTCCAGACATTGGGTATTTAGGACCAATTCCAGTCATTTCAACAGCCAACACTTGGGTATCTTCTGGAATCTTAATGCCAGCCATATCAGCAATTTGTTGCGCAGTTGCACCGGCAACGGGACCTTTAACGCTTAAACGAGTGCTATCAAACATGGCATCGGTTAAGATTTGTTTTTCTTTTTCCGGAACAAAGTAAACGCGGCTAAGTTCTAGTTGTTCTTTAACTTCATCGTAGATTGATGAGTCAATTACCGCACTGTTTTCAGTGGCACAGATCATTCCGTTATCAAAGGTCTTAGAAAGAACCAAATCATTCACGGCACGAGGAATGTTGGCACTTGCTTCTATGTATACAGGACCATTACCAGGACCAACACCAAGGGCTGGTTTTCCGGTTGAGTATGCGGCTTTAACTAAACCAGGACCACCGGTAGCAAGGGTACATGCCACGCCGGGGTGTTTGATCAAAGCATTGGTAGCTTCACGACTAGGATTTACAATCCATTGGATGGCGTCTTTAGGAGCACCTGCTGCCACAGCAGCGTCACGCATAATTTCTGCGGCTTTAATGGATGATTTAATTGCTTGAGGGTGAAGACTGAAAATAATGGCATTTCTAGTTTTCATGGAAATGATGGACTTGAACAAAGTGGTTGAAGTGGGGTTAGTAACTGGTGTAATCCCAGCCAACACACCGAGTGGTTCAGCTACTTTGATTAAATCTTGTTCGGGATCTTCATCAATGATACCGACCGTTTTATCGTTTCTAATGTGGTGCCAAATTTCTTCGGTAGCAAAGAGGTCCTTGATTGCTTTATCTTCAGCCACTCCACGACCAGTTTCTTTAGCGGCCATTTCACCCAACATTTGGTGGGCATCTACCCCAGCAATTACCATTGCGTGAGTAATTTTATCAACTTTAGCTTGGTCAAAGTCGTGCATTTCGTCTAAAGCGATGTGCGCTCTTTTAACCATGTCGTTGATATTAGTTTTAATTTCATCAATATTTGGTTGTTTTTGTTCTGCCATATCAATTGCCTCCACAAGTTTGAAGTATGTTATTTATTTCACAATTAAATCATATCACCATCTCAAAAAAATGCAATCATTTTATTTATTTTTATAAAAAAATCGCAAAAGCACTGGTTTCAGTAGCTTTTACGATTTAAATTAATATTTACTTGTCATTCTACACTTTTGTGTAACGTTACACAAAAACGTGTTATTGCTTAACTAATCGCTTTCCGGCTAAAACCATTTTTTGCACGAAGTTAAACATCACCGGAATGGTAATTAAGAGTCCGGCCCCCGTGAGAAAAATTGGTAGTTCAAACATCGTAGTTAACGAGAAAAACTTGCCAAAAAGTAAAAAGACCACACTGAACGCTAAGATACTCCCCGTCACAATCATACCTTTGTACCGGTTTAGCGGCCGCCCTAGTAATAGTAAGGCGTTCCAACAAACTAACCCGGTTAAAAGTACGTTTAAGGTATCGGCTTGCGGTTGGCTAAGTCCGATAAAGGGCGCAATTACCCCAATCATCCAGATATAGAAAACCACGCAGAGAGCCGATGGCAACGAGATACCAATCACCCCTGAAAAGAATCGATTTTGCACGGGACGAAAATCGGGTGCTAACGCCAATAGAAATGATGGCACTCCCACCATTAAACTATTAATCGGTGTGAGTTGGATGGGTTGGAACGGATAACTCTTGGCCACAAAGATAAAAATGATACTCAATAGAACTGAGAACATGGTCTTAATCAAGTAAAGCGCGGCGATGCTATCAATGTTATTGATTACCCGACGCCCTTCCTTTAAGACGTTGATCAAGGCTGAAAAGTTTGAGTTAATCAAGACAAAATCGGCAATACTCTTGGTACTTTCGTTTCCTGATGCCATCGCAATTCCACAGTTAGCTTGGCGTAACGCTAAAATGTCGTTGACACCATCCCCAATCATGGCAACGGTATGGCCGTTAGCTTGTAGTGCCTTCATTAAGCGTTCTTTTTGTTCTGGTTTCACCCGGCCAAAGATGGTATTTGCAGCAGCAATTTTTTGATAGTCCGCATCATCATCGACTTCTGACATATCAATTAATCGATTGGGATTATCGATTTGCGCCCGTCCGGCAATACTAGCCACCGTGACCGGATCATCTCCAGAAATCACTTTACTAGTGACCCCTTGGTTTTTAAGATACAACAAGGTGTCGGCAGCATCTGGTCGAATCACATCTGTAATCAAAATTAACGCAATTAATTCGGTTTGCTCACAACCCGTCACTTCCATTTTACGTGCTTTCACGAGGGCCAATACCCGGTTCCCCTGGCTCGCATATTGATGAATGGTTTGTTTTTGGTCCGCAGTCAGCTGTAACACAAACTGAGGAGCTCCCAAGATGTAGTTACCTTGGTTGGCTAACTCAACCCCACTCCACTTTCTCGCAGATGAAAACGGCACAATTCGACGAGCAGCGTTTCCGTCACCAGGAAAGGCGGTTTGCAAGGCCTGGGCAGTTTCATTGGTATCGTTAATGGCGTGAACTAGGGAACCGATAATCTCAGCCACCTCTGCTTTTCGATAACCGGGAGCCACGTTAGTTAGTTCCTTAAAGGTTAACTTCCCACTGGTAATCGTTCCGGTTTTATCCAAACAGACGGTATCCACGCGGGCTAGGGTTTCAATCGAAGCCAAGTCCTTCACTAACACCTGTTTCTTAGCTAAGTGATAGGCAGAAATAGCTAACGTTACTGATGATAACAGGATTAATCCTTCTGGAATCATCCCAATCATGGCTGCCACCGTTCCCAAAATGGATTCGGTTAAGTCCACGTTGTGCATAATCCGGGAAATGAACAATCCGATTCCCAAGGGAATAATGATGAACGTCAAAATTTTGATAATTTTATTGATTAAATTTAAAAGTTCACTGTTAGTTCGATCTGATTTTTTAATCTTTTCGGTAATCGAGTTCACAAAGGTTTCTTTTCCAACCTTAGTCACTCGCATCACTGCATGACCACTAACAACAAAACTTCCCGAGATTAGCGCATCCCCGGTACTCTTTAAAATCACATCCGATTCACCGGTAATCTGGGATTCGTCAATTTCTAGTTCAGCGGTCTGAGCTACCACCCCGTCAACTGGAATTTGATCACCCAAATCTAGCAGGAGCAAGTCTTCTTCCACCAGATCATCTGGACTAATTTGTACGGTCTTCCCGTTTCGGCGTACCTTGACCTTAGATTGCGAGAGCAAGGCCATCTTATCAACCTGTCGTTTAGATCTAATTTCTTGAATGATTCCAATCGAGGTATTTAAGGTGGCAATCAACAAGAACAACATGTTTTTATAACTACCGGTGAAAAACACCAAGGCACCTAAAAAGACGTTGATAAAGTTAAACAACGTAAAGGTATTTTGCCAAATAATGTCTTTAACCGAGCGAGTTAACAACGGTTGTTTGGTATTTTTCTTGCCCGCTTGCATTTGGGCTTGGACTTGTTCATCAGTTAAGCCCAATAATTCTTTTTCTTCCATCTTCGTCACCTTCTTTCGTTTATTATAACTAAGCTATGTAAAATTTTCTGGTTTCACAGTTAATTTGGTAGTTTTTAAGTAAAAATTAGACTTATTAACTAAAAATAAACTATTCATTAATTAAAAGGTTCATCTAATTTCTTACATTATGGTAAAATGAGGCTATGTAAGTATCTCATCGATACTTTAATTGCGAATTATTATTTATTTTAAATGAAAAGAGGAATGCTTTTTGGTTACTGGTTCGATATTTGTCGACTTAGTCATTATATTAGTAATGTTCTTCCTTGCTGGATTCTTCGTTGCCTGTGAATTTGCCCTTGTGCAATCACGGCCGACAGCCATTCAAGAAGAACTTGACGACGACAACACTACCCCCAAACGAAAGAAAAAACTTAACTTACAGATGCACATGGTTAAAAACCTAAATGAGTATCTTTCTACTACGCAAGTCGGAATTTCGGTTGCGGGAATTGTGTTAGGTTGGATTGGTGAAACTTTTGCCGTTGACCTAATCGTCGATTTATTAAATTCATGGAATATTAGCTTAAACACAACTACTATCCACGGTATCGGTGTCATAATCGGTGTGCTTATCTTAACTTACCTTGAAGTGGTTTTCACGGAAATTATTCCGAAAAACATCAGTATTGATATGCCACTTCAAGTGTTAAACGTTGTGGGTGCTCCACTTCACTACTTCCACGTGTTATTCTACCCATTTGCTTGGTTGTTGAATAAATCTGCGACTGGAGTAGTTAAGTTATTAGGTCTCCCCGTTGCTGATGAAAGTGGAGAAGCTCTTTCTCAATCAGAGATTTTGAGTGTTTCCAAAGCTGCGGTTTTAAATGGTGACCTTGAAAAAGATGATTACCTATACATGCGCCGGGCCTTTGAGTTAAACGATAAAACTGCTCGCGACATCATGATTGATAGAACCCAACTTAAGACCGTTGATTATGATTCAACCGTTTACCAAGCTACTGAACAATACCTAAACACCAAATTCAGTCGTCTCCCCGTCGTTAAAAACAACGATAAGGATGACATTTTAGGTTACGTTTACATCTATGACTTGATTCAACAATCACAGATCAATCCGGAAAAACCAATTAAGGATACCATCCGCGAAATCAGCACTACCTCTGAAACCACTCCGATTGCGATGGTCTTAGAACAAATGATTAAAAATCACCAACCAATCGTGGTCGTGATTGATGAATACGGTGGTACTTCTGGAATCATTACCGATAAGGATATCTACGAAGAGCTCTTTGGAACGGTTCGAGATGAAATCGATCCATCGCACCACGTTTCTATCTTCAAGCAACCCAACGGAACTTACAAAGTTAGCGGTAAATTAAACACCTATGACTTTGAAAAATTCTTTGATACTGAGATTAAGGCCTTCAACGATTCTGATATCGTAACCATTGCCGGATTTGTAATTGAACATAATCCACAAATCGAAGTCGGTGACGTTGTTAAATTAGGCGACTTTAACTTTAAGGTGCTTGATTACGAAAACTCCTTCGTCAACTGGTTTGAGGTTACTAAACTAGAGCCAGAAGTCGATGAAGAAGACGAAGAAAAATAATATAAACTAAAACGAGGCTTGCCTCGTTTTTTTTACACAGTAAGAGGTTTCAACATGCAAAAATTTAAAAACATCCCGGCGTGGCTCGCCTATACACTGCTTTTTTTCCTAATCAGTGCGTGCTTTATTTGGACGTTTTACCTAACGGGTAGTTCTTTAATCTGGAGTTTTGATGGAATTGCGCAACACTACCCCATCCTGCTCCAATTTCATGATTTACTAATCAACTTTATTACGCATCCGGGACATGGCATCACCAACTGGTCGTTTAACATCGGCCTGGGGGCCAACGAACTTACTAGTTACTCCTACTATGTCACCGGAGACCTGTTCAACTACCTAATCATTCTGTTTCCCCAGTCCCAACTAGAACTGGGATACGGTCTGCTGGTACTGTTGCGACTCTATTGTGCGGGACTAGCCTTTTTATGTCTCGCTAAACGCTTTCAGTTTAAAAAGTACAGTTTGATCATTAGTTCCATCACCTACACCTTTTCAAGTTATGCGTTATATGCAGGGATGCACCACGCGTTCTTCATCTTGCCCTTAATCTTCTTTCCCCTCTTAGTATTAGGGATTGAAAAGGCATTTAATGGAGAAAGCATCATTCCCCTCACCTTGGCGGTCTTCATTACCTTTTTAAGTAACTTCTACTTTGCCTACATTTTAGGTTTAGGTTGCTTAATTTACGTAATCATCCGCTCCGTTAGTGTGCAAAAGCAGGCCTGGTTTAGTTGGAAAAAATCCTTCTTAAAATTAATCGGTGCCACTCTGTTAGGAATTCTTTTAGCCAGCGTTATTTTTATTCCTACTATTATATATGCCTTAACTTCGACTAGAATTGGCAACACCTTTGCCAACGGCTACCTCCTCTATCCACTTAGTTACTACCTCAACTTACCCGGAAAAGTCTTGGGTCTCGGGGGGCCGTTTACCTTTTGGCTCATCATCGGCCTTAGTGGCATTAGCTTTTTGGCAGTCGTCTACCTATTTAGCCACTTTAAAAAACATGCTGCTTTAGCCAGCGGTTTACTAGTCGCTTTAGTTGGTTTCTTAATTCCTAGTTTTAGTGCCATTTTTAACGCTTTTGCTTCACCATCCAATCGCTGGGAATCCTTAATTTTACTCCCCATTGGGTTAGCAACCGCCATCTTCTGTGATCATATCACTCAACTTACCAAACGTGATCTGGCTACCTTAGCCAGCAGTTCGGTGGTCTTAATCATCCTGATTTGGCTGGCCAACGGCTTCTTACTCAAGGCCTATCGTCATGATTTCAGTGAGTTCCTCCTCCTATTTACTCTAGTCGGACTACTATTGTCCTATTCCGTCTTTAAATGGAAACCAGCAACTCTGCAATTTAGTGTGTTAGCCGTGGTCACCATCAACTTGGTGGCTCTAGGACTCGGATTCTACAGTCCCGATAGCAGTGGTTACTCCAACGGAATGTTGAAGCAGAACGTGGCTAAAAACTACGTCCAAAACTACTACGACGGCGCTGAAAAAATGGTAAAAAAAGAACTCGGCAACTATCGCACCACGATTGGTCCACGGTACCACTATTTCCCTGATAGTCGTGCGAACTTTATTAACACCGATTTCTTCAACGCTAGTTCCAACATTCCGATGTTTTTAGGAACCCATGACATTGCGTCCTACCTCACCGTGGAAAACGGATTTGTGGGTAAATTGGAACAGTTAATCCAAAACAATCAGTTCACTCCCAACAGTCCGGTGATGCAAAACGACTACCGTTCTTCCATCACTAGTTTGATGGGGGTTAAATACATGTTCGTTAATTCTGATGAGGCACACCGCAACCTCCCCTTTGGTTTTGAATTGATGCGTAAGCAAAATCACCGCCTGCTCTTTTTCCCAGGAGTTGATCAATTAATGGGCAAAAAGAAACAACGCGGTACTTTGATTGCTAAGAACCACAACGCTATGCCGTTGATGTACACCCAAAATCAAACCATCACGACCAACCAGTTGGAAAAATTAGCTGCCACTGACCGGGAACAAAGTCTGGTCTATGCCGCTAATCTGGATAAACCGGTTGCGGGGATTAAAACCTTAGAAGATCCAAACTACTCTCAAAAACTGAATTATCGGGTGAAGTTTGATGCTGACAAAACGTTGACGAACCAAAAGCAATTAGATAAATCTGCTTATGCTGCAGACGAGCAAAGCTATTCCAACCAAAACATCAACTATATTAATAAGAATCAATTAGACAAGCTGTTTGCCAAAAATAAGCAAACTATCGATAAGCTGGAACGTAAAAACAAACACGGATTAACCCTGTTAACCAAGGACCAAATTAGCGCCAAAGTTCCGGCTTCCCTAAAGATTAACGATCCGGAACTAACCAAGAACGCCGAACTCTATTTGGAATTAGATGGAATTGAGGGACGTAATAATTCCAATGCCCAAGAGGCGCAAATCGAGCAAAACAAAAATTCCTTGAAGCAAAAGTTCACGACCAAGCTTGATTTACTAGACAACTGGCGTAAGAACTTGCTGACCTACCACAACGGTAGCTTCATTTTAACCGCTTCTACCAAGGGCATGAATAACGCGGTCACCCAACTAGGGACCGACGAGCTATCCAACTACTTGCCCAAAAAACAAGCGTTGTTAAACCTCGGTTACTCCAGTGAAGCTCGGAAACAAATTAATTTGAAATTTACTGGGGTTGATCGAATCAAGTTCAAACGAGCTCGCATCATTGCCGTTCCGTTTAAACCGGATTATCAAGCTCAAATTAAACAAAACCAAACTAACGGTTTGCGCAACATTCAAGTAAAACGCAACCGAGTAACTGGTACCAGTCATAACCCAGAAAAAACCGTATTAACCACTTCTATTCCTTATTCAAAAGGATGGAAATTAACCGTTAACGGCAAACCAACTGCTACTCAAGTAGTTAACCAAGGCTTTGTCGGTGCGGTACTTCCAAAGGGAACTAACCACGTTGAGCTTACCTATCAAACTCCTGGTGGTAACTTAGGAATCTACCTTAGTTTAGCAACTGGATTAATCAGTTTGCTCTCCCTTTTAGGTTTTGGTTATTGGAAAAAACAACAAAAATAAATTTTTAGCGGACTAAGCCCAACAGTTCGCTTTTTTCATAAATTCACTTTATTTGAGATAGTGAATTACCATTTTTAAAAGCGTACACTAGAGAAAAACTACCTGGAGGATATTATGAAAAACCTTAGACTGTTATACATTTCAATTGCCGGAAACACCCGTAATTTTGCCGAAAATTTGGTGGAATACGCTAAAAAACAACATGAACTGGATTCAGAAAAACCTCTAGTTGACGCCATCGAGATTAGTGATCAAACTGACTTTGCAGAAGAGTCCGAGGACTACTTTGTCTCAGTGCCAACCTATCTAGATGGTGGTGACGGAATTGATTCTGGTGTAAAGGAACTAATGACTAACACCATGGGCGAATACATTGGTTACAAAAACAACCAAGACCATTGTCTCGGCATTATCGGAAGTGGGAACCGGAACTTCAACGCTCAATACTGTTTAACAGCTAAACGGTACTCACGAGAATTCCACTGCCCCTTCCTCGCTGATTTTGAACTCCGGGGATCTGATCGTGATGTTGTTCGTATTTATCAAGACATGGTAGAAAGATCCGCTGAAGTCATTAATCAATAAACCATCCCAAGGGCCGCCATTATGGTGGTCTTTTTTATTACTTTAAAAAAATATTGTCAAATATAATTATTTTATAAAACTTAATATAATAAGATTTACTTTTCGAAAACAAAGTATTATATTATTTTTAGGGAGTATAGATAAAAACTATAACTCTACTTTAAATTCTTTTTTGCTCTATTTAAAGATAACTTCAATTAGCTATATTCTATACTCCTCAAAATCAAGGGAGGCCATGCTTAATGTAGTGGCATTTATAAATTTAGGAGATACTAATATGAAAAAAGACTCAGCTTTAGATGGAAAGATTTGCTTTAGTATTTACACTGCCAACAAAAAGTTTAATAATTTTTATAAACAAGTATTGAAACAATATGGCTTAACATATCAACAATACATGGTAATGTTTGTACTATGGCAACACGAACCACTATCAGTTAAACAACTAGGGAAGTACATAGATCTTGATAGTGGTACTTTATCACCATTGCTCAAAAGATTACAAAAAAGTGGTTGGATTACCAAGAGCCGTTCTCTAGAAGACGAACGACTCATTAGTATTGCGATTACCGAAAAAGCCCGCAAGGCCAAGAATGAAATCATTAACCGAGTTAATGAGAGTACGGAAGAAATTGGTCTTTCTCGCGATGAAATCTATCATGCCTTTGAAATCATTGACAATATCAACACCCATTTAATAAGAGCAAATAGTCAAAACAAGAATTAAAACATAAAAAAAGTAGCCATCTGAGATGACTACTTTTTTTATTGCTTATTCTTTTGTAATGTCTTTACCGAAGTACTTCATTGAAAGTTTCTTAATGGTTCCATCTTCGTGCTCGGCCTTGATGGCTTTGGCCATATCTTGATTTAACTTAGTTGATTTCTTGTTAAGCATTGGAGCAATTGGTTGTTCCTTAACAAACTTGTCTGGAATAACTTGGTAACTGATGTCACTGTCTTGGTGGCTCTTCTTCCAGTAGTTAAAGGCAGCTTCGGAGTTAACGGCTCCATCAGCTCTACCTTGGCTAATCATATCCATGTCAGTTTGGAAGTCGGGTGCGGCAATTACCTTAGCACCTAGCTTTTCAGCAGTGGTCCAGTTTTCAGTACCAGTACCAGCAGCAATGGTCTTACCCTTAATGTTATCCATGGTTAAGCCCTTTTTAGAGATCAACACACTCTTGTTGTAGATGTATGGTTCTGAGTAAGAGAATTGTTTCTTACGTGCAGGATTTACCCACATATCATTAAAGATTACATCGTATTCGTTACTGTTAAGTCCGGCAATCAATGAATCCCAACCAGTTGTAACGAACTTAGGTTTAAGACCCATTCGCTTAGCAGTTTCTTTGGCAAGTTCAACTTCGAATCCAGTCAACTTACCACCCTTATCACGGTAGGCATAAGGAGCATAAGTTCCTTCCATTCCGATTGTTAAAGTACCAGGGGTTTTGGTATCATCTGCGCTTTTACTTTGACCACAGGCCACTAAAGTTAAAGCAACTAAACCAAGTGCTAAAATTAGTCCAAGTTTTTTCTTCATCACTAACCATCCTTCTTCTTAATATTACTAACATTAAAACATTAATAAAATCTAAAGTAAAGAATATTTACTTATTTTTTATTAGTAAACTTTGGTACTGCCGATTTTGCATTAAGACCACCACAATGGAGATCATAATCATGGAACCGGCTAACCCAAAGAGAACTGGATAACCTAAGCTTTCAGCAACAATCCCCCCAAATAAAGGACCCGCAGCTCGTCCGGCTGACATGAAGATGTTAAACATCCCTTGGTACTTCCCTTTTTGACGGTCATCGGCCAACGTATCAATCCAGGCGGGAATGGCAGGTAATCCATTCATTTCCCCAAAGGTTAGGATAATCATGATGATGATGAACCAGGCGTATTGCTTGGCAAAAATCAACATGAAGAAAGTTAGGGCAAAGACGACAATCCCAAAGGTTACTTGGTTAATCATTTTAAAGTGAAGCCCAATTCGGTTAATCAATGGTTGCACAACCACGATTAACAACCCGTTAATGGGCCAGATGTAGCTGTATTGTTCAAACGAAATGTTAAGTGCTTCCATGTGAACCGGCATCACACTTTCCCACAAGGTATAGCTCATGTAGATACAAAAGACCATGATACAAATCATGGTAATCAAACGTTTGGCCGCCGGATTTTGTTCGCTAGCTTCTCCTTTTTCATGATGCTTGTGCTTCATGTAAGCGGGTTGGGCGCTAAAGTCGACCTTGAACCCGATAATTGTCATCAATAATAAGATAATGTAGAACAGGCTGGCTACGGTAAAGACGACCGGAACCCCAAACTTCATGAGGTAACCGACTGCCGTAGTTCCCACGACCACCCCGACGTTAATCCCGATATAAACGGAATTAAAGACATACCGGGTACTCTTGGAATGGACCTTGGCGGCGTATGAATTTAAAATGGTCAAACTGGAACCTTCTCCTAAACCATAGACGAATAGCAAGATGGCAAAGGTTGGCCACCCATGGAAAAAGATTAATAAGAAGACCGGCGTCATCGCCACTACGATACTGAGTAACGCAGCCTTATAGGGAGACCATCGATCAAACAAACGGCCTCCAATATAATTACCGAGGACCATAAATCCCGACATTATAAACAATACTATTCCCGCAACCGTGAGTGATTCATGCAGCGTATTGTGCATGTAGACAGTCGTTAGCGGCCACATCAGGGCGGCACCAGAATTCAATAATAACGAATAAATTAAAACTGATTTTAAACTAATTTCGGTTCTTGTTTTTACCATAATTCATCACCTTTCTAAAAAGTACTCATAAAAACATTTTCGCACAATTAGTTGCTTTTAAAAAGCTTCTAATTTTATTTCTAATAAATAGTTTTGGGTGTTAATGTGCAAACAATTAAACTATAATGAAAACATTAGATATCATTCGAATAATCCAAGCTCGAAAGGAAGAAAAAAATGATTCATATTGTAACTGATTCAACCGCACAATTAACTCCAGAAGAAATCGAAAAATACAACATTCAGATTGTCCCCCTTCAAGTTTCTTTTGAAGGTAAAACTTACCAAGACAACGTCGACATTACTCGAGATGAGTTCTCCAAAATGCTCCAAGATGACGAAACTGAATTTCCAAAGACCAGTCAACCTGCTCTCGGTCAATTTGTAGAAACCTTTGAAAACATCATGGAAAACGATCCCGATGGTAGCATTATTTGTGTTGACTTAGCTCCCGTGCTTAGTGGAACGGTCGAAACTGCTAACACTGCTGCCCAACAAGTGGAAGGTGACATTCAAGTCATCGACAGTAACTTCACCGACCGTGCCTTAGGACTACAATTAATTGAAGCCGGTAAGCTAGTTAAAGCGGGCAAATCGGTACCAGAAGTAATTGACCGCATCAAAGAAGTCCAAAAAGAAACCACTCTATACGTGGTCGTAAACAGCTTTGACTATCTTGTTAAGGGTGGCCGGGCCAGCCGCGCTGTCGGTTTCATTTCTTCATTGATTAAACTTAAAACCATCTTAGAAATGAAAGACGGTAAGTTAGTCTTTCATTCTAAGTGTCGCGGTTCTAAGAAACTCAAGAAAGCCTACAACGAGATTGTGGACGAAATCATTGCTAATCCCAAGGTTTCTGAAGTGGGACTTTCCTATGTGGATGCCACTGACGAAGTCGAAGAAGTTAAGGCGCGCATCAACGAAGCTCGTCCCGACATTAACGTTTTGGACCGTTTAACTAGTCCTATCATCATGACCCACGTGGGTCCCAACGGTTTTTCAATTATTTACGCATAAAAAAGAGATTCGATTATCCCTTTGGGTAATTGAATTTTTTTTACAATATTTTACCAATCGAAAGGAATTTTTATGTTTTTAGCCTGGAAAGAAATCAAACACGATAAGTTACGTTACGGACTGATTATCCTAATGATCGTCTTAATCAGTTACCTCATCTTCATCCTAACCAGTTTAGCCAATGGTTTGGCTTCGCAAAATACGCAAGCCATCAATAGTTGGAATCCAACTCACATTGTTTTAAACCAAGATTCTAATACCAATATTGCCCAGTCTCGAATTACTCAACAACAGCTTGATAACGTCAAACTAGACTCCCAAAAGAGTGCCATCATTGGTACTAGCGCAACGGTGGTTACTGCTAATAAGCGCAGTAAATTATCCGGTCAATTTGTCGGACTAAACCCCAAAGAATACATTTACCAAGACTTACAGCTAGTTTCCGGACATAAAGTTAACGGTGATCACCAAGTGGTTGCCGATACGAAATTTCAACAAAACGGTTACAAATTAGGAGATGAAGTTCAGTTAAACTCCTCAACCGATACATACAAAATCGTTGGTTTTACTAAAAATGCCAAACTTAATTTAGCTCCTATCATGTATGGAACCAATGCTGATTGGCATACCATTAGTAATCTAAACGAAACCTTTGCCGGAAATGCAATCATCAGTAAACAAAGTCAACTTAACGGATTACCTAAACAACTCCATGCTTACGCAACTAATACGGTCGTACAAAAGTTGCCAGGTTATTCTGCTCAAACGCTAACCTTCTCATTTATGATTGGCTTTTTGATGGTAATTTCTTTAATTATCATTGCCGTCTTCCTCTACATTTTGACAATGCAAAAGCTCCAAAACTACGCCGTTTTACGAGCTCAAGGAATTCCTGCCTCTTTCTTAGTTAAGGCTACCCTTTTCCAATCACTCTTATTAGTTGCAATTGGAATCGTAGTCAGTCTAGTCGTAACTGCCGGAACTCTAGCAGCACTACCAGCCGCCGTTCCTATCCAATTTAGTCTACCTATCATCGGAATGACCGTGATTGGATTATTGGCAACCTCATTACTAGGAGCCTTAATTCCCGTCCTCTTAATCATGAAAATTAATCCCGCAGAAGCAATTGGAGGCTAATGATGAACTCAGTTGAATTAAAAAATATCAGTAAAAGTTTCGGTGCTGGAACAAGCGAAACGAAAGTTTTAAATCAGATTAACTTTGCCGCTCAACCCGGCGAATTAACTTTAATTACCGGACCATCCGGATCTGGTAAAAGTACCCTTTTAACTATCATGGGAGCTTTACAAAATGCGGATTCCGGACAAATCCAGTTGGATAATGTCAACGTGGAAAACCTCAGTAATCGCGAAAAAGACGATTTTCGCCTTAACCATATCGGTTTTATTCTCCAATCACACAACTTAGTTCCGTTTTTAACGGTGGCTGAACAGTTTAGCTTAGTTGATCGAGTTCGTCCCACTGGAAATCTTAATCAGGAACAACTCACCAAATTACTCAAAACACTCAGCATTGAACAAGTCGTAAACCAATTTCCAAGTGAACTCTCGGGTGGTCAAAGTCAACGAGTAACGATTGCACGCGGACTTTACACCGACCCTCAAATTATTTTGGCTGATGAACCCACGGCTGCCTTAGATAGTAAACGGGTTACCAAGGTTTGTGAACTCTTACAAAGCCTAGCTAAAGAACAACAAAAAACCATCATTGTGGTAACTCATGATCAACGAATGAATGATTACGCCGATCACATTTATACCTTGGTTGATGGTCAGATAAGTGAAAATTAATTAAGTGGAGGATAAACTACATGGAATTTTTCTAAGACCATGGGTGCATTTTGTTCGTCAAACACCTGTCCCTCACTTTGATATTCGTTAACAAAAAAATCATGATGAACTTTGCGCCAATACTTTAAAGTTCGGTCTCCTTCGCCTTCTTCATACGCATGTTGGGCATCCACTGCTAGATATGGACACATCAAGACATCGTCATTTTTAATGATACAAACGGGTTGGTCCTGACTGTTTAAGATTACGTCGTATGCCCCTTTTTGAGGCAGCGGTTCATCCACATGATATAAGTCATAAGCACTCGTCGTGGCAGTTTTAATGCCTTCCTTGACTAATTGAGCTAGTTCATCGGGAACTGCTCCAAATTGATAGCTATCCTGAATGGTTGCTGTTTGCGGAATTAACTTTGCTTGTTGCGCTTGTTCAAATAGTTCGTTTGGAGTCATCTTTAAACCTCTTTTCTCGTTCGATAGTTAGTTATTAACGTTAATTTTACCAGTTTTACCCAATGATTGTTTGACATTTTTCCAGTTTAGTAGTTTAATACTATTAAACAAAGAAGAGAGGATTTTAGCAATGGATAAGTTAATTACAAATCACAGTAGTTATTATTTTTACTTTACTTGGTATGTCAATGTATCTAAGTAAGGTAATTTTAAGTTGCCTAGTTAGATACCAGTAAAATTCTAACTAGTGATACTTACTTATCAGCTATTATTTTCACAACAAGTAAAAGCCTAGTTAGGATTAATTTCCAGCTAGGCTTTTTGTTTACAGTTATTTAATTTAAAAGGAGTTTTTCAAATGATAAAAGATTTAGTCAATAAAATGAACCAAGAAATGTTACAACTATCGCCCTCATCAATTTTAAAATTCAACGATGACGTTAGCAAAATTCCCGGAATCATCCCGCTTACTTTAGGAGAACCAGATTTTGCCACCCCAGAACACGTCAAAACAGCTGCCATTAAAAGCATTAAAAATGACGAAAGTCACTATGCTCCTACTCGTGGGATTAAACCTCTTCGAGATGCAGCCGCTAATTTCTTAAACGAAAAGTATGACCTAAACTACGATCCTGATACTGAGATTATCATGACTGCCGGCGCTACCGGCGGAATTTACACCGCTTTAACTTCCATTTTAAATCCGGGTGATGAAGTTTTAATTCCTACTCCAATTTTCCCCCTCTACATCCCCATCACGTTACTTAGAGGAGCCAAACCCGTTTTCATGGATACTTCTAAAACGGATTTCGTGCTCTCACCAGAGCAACTGGAAGAAACTTTAAAAGCACATCCCAAAACGAAAGCTATCATCTTAAACTTCCCTTCTAATCCTACCGGAAAAACTTACCACCGCGATGCCTTAGAAAAGATTGCCAAGGTGCTAAAACAACACGAAATCTTCGTTATCTCTGATGAAATTTACAGCGAATTAACTTACGATGCTAAACACGTTTCCATCGCTGAATTAATCCCTGATCAAACCATCTTATTAAATGGAGTTTCTAAATCTCACGCTATGACTGGTTGGGGAATCGGTATCATGGCTGCCCCTAAAGAAATTACTGATCAACTAGAAAAAATTGATCAATTCACCATCACTTCAACCACTACAAACGCCCAAGCAGCAGCTGCCGAAGCGTTACAAAATGGTGCTGATGATGCCGATGCCATGAAAGTCGAATACCAAAAACGCCGGGACTTCTTATACCAAGCCTTGACTAAACTCGGCTTTGGAATTTCTAACCCAGATGGTGCCTTTTACATCTTTGCTAAAATTCCCGCTGGCTTAATCCAAAACAGTTTTGATTTCAGTTATGATTTGGCTAACAAAGCTAAAGTTGCCGTCGTTCCTGGAAGTGCTTTTGGACCTGGTGGTGAAGGTTACGTGCGGATTAGTTACGCCACTTCCATGGATAACCTTAAAAAAGCAGTAAAAAACATAACTGATTACGTAGAAAAAGAAGGACAAGCAAATGACTAAAATATTAATGTACAGCGTTCGCCCCGACGAACAACCGGCCATTCAAAAATGGAGTAAGGAAAACCACGTACAGGTGGATACCAATCAAGCCGAATTTCACGATGATACGGTAGCTTTAGCGCAAGGCTACGACGGTATTGTGATTCAACAACGCGGTCCCATTAGTAATAGTAGTGATATTTACCAAAAACTAGCTAGCTTTGGAATCAAACAATTAACTACCAGAACTGCTGGAGTTGATGTGATTAATTTACCAGCCGCTCAAGCAGCCGGCTTAACGGTAACCAACGTTCCCGCCTACTCTCCTAATTCTGTAGCCGAAATGGCAGTCACCCAAACCATGCGACTCATTCGGAACCTCGAGTTGGTGGAAAAACGAAGCGATAACAATGACTACAAGCTTCGTGGTCCCATTGCCCGTGAAATTCGTACCTTAACCGTTGGGATTATCGGAGCAGGTCGAATTGGAGGTACCGCTGCTAGACTCTTTCACGGACTCGGCGCAAAGGTGATTGCCTTTGATCCCGTTCATCATCCAGAATTAGAAGATGTTTTAACTTACGTTGACACCAAAGAAGAATTACTTAATCAAGCCGACGTGGTTGATTTACACGTTGACCTAAATGAAACTTCAAAAGGATTAATTGATGCCGCTGCTTTTACCACAATGAAAAACGACGCCTTCTTAATCAATGCCTCCCGTGGTCCGGTCGTGGTCACCGACGCTTTAATTGATGCTTTACAAAGCAAAGAAATTGCTGGAGCTGCCTTAGATACCATTGAAGGAGAAGCCGCTATTTTTGATAAGGATCTCCAGGGCGCTCCCATTCCGGACCGTAACTTCAACACCTTGCACGCGATGCCCAACGTTATGATTACTCCTCACATTGGTTTTTACACCAACATGGCAATTCAAAACATGGTGGAAATCAGTTTGGATGATGTATTAGCCATCATTAATGGTAAGAAGTCCAAAAACGAAATTAAATAGTAACTAGCTACTTTAAGACTAACCAACCAGTTAGTCTTTTTAGTTGTTCATAATTTTATCGAATTGATTAAAATTTAATTTTTATCACTTAAAGCGCTTCCAATTTGTAACAAATAGATTATAATAAAATTGTAATTAACATTTATTTTACATATTTTTACATAGAAAGCTGGAATGAATTATGGCGTCATTACTTGTGTTAGCAATTGGTATCCTTTTGCTACTAGTTTTAATTATTAAGTTTCACGTTAACACTTTTATTTCACTAATTATTACTTCGGTAATCGTTGGGCTCGGTCTCTGTATCCCGGGCGTTGGTTCGATGACCTTAGCTAATATCCCCGTTTCCATTGAAAAAGGAATCGGTTCATCACTTGGTGAATTAGCAATCGTGTTTGGTTTCGGTGCAATCTTAGGTCGGTTGGTAGCCGACGCTGGTGGTGCATTTAGAATCTCACACACCTTAATTGAAAAATTTGGTAAAAAACACATCCAAATTGCAATTATGCTTGCTTCATTCATCATCGGAATTGCCCTCTTCTTCGAAGTTGGATTAGTTCTTTTAATTCCAATTGTATTCGCCGTTGCGCTTGAAGCCGGCATTCCACTTCTTTACCTTGGGGTTCCTATGGCAGCTGCATTGTCAGTTACCCACGGATTCTTACCACCTCACCCAGCTCCAACTGCAATTGCTGGAGTTTTAGGGGCTAACCCAGGTACAGTTCTTCTTTACGGAATTTTAGTAGCAATCCCATGTGCAATTATTGCTGGTCCGCTATTTACCAAATTAGCACAAAGAATTGCTCCCGATGCCTTCGTGGTTAAAAAGAATTTGAACGCCTTTGGTGAAAACCAAAAAGAATTCAAACTAGAAGAAACTCCTAGTTTTGGACTATCTGTTTTAACTTCACTATTCCCAGTCCTTTTAATGGGAATTACTACAATTTACAACGTGGTTTTAAACGATGGTAAACCTTTTAAAGAACCTCACGGCTTCGATGCCTTCATCACCATGATCGGTAACCCAGTCTTTTCCATGATTGTTTCATTGGTATTTGCACTCTGGGCAATGGGTTGGCATCAAGGACTTAAAAACAAAGAATTGATGGCAACTGCTGAATCAGCAATCAAATCAATCGCAATGTTACTTCTAATTATTGGTGCTGGTGCTGCGTTCAAACAAATCTTGATTGACGGTGGAATCGCCGGACAAATTTCTAAGATGTTTGCTCACTCATCAATCTCACCATTAATCCTTGCTTGGTTAATCACCGTGCTTTTAAGAGTTGCGCTAGGTTCATCAACCGTTGCCGCTCTTACTGCCGCTGGATTAGTTCAACCCCTAATCGTTGCCGGTGGAGTTAACCCTGCTTTGATGGTATTAGCAATCGGTGCTGGTTCACTTGCCGCATCACACGTTAACGATGCTGGATTCTGGATGTTTAAAGAATACTTCGACCTTAACGTAAAACAAACCCTTCAAATTTGGACGGTCTTAGAAACAATTATTGCCGTAGTTGGTTTAATCGTAATTCTAATTCTTAACCTATTTATTTAATTTAAATCCAAACCAAAAGACCTTAACTACAATAGTTAAGGTCTTTTTTAGTTAGCTAATCGCAATTTTTCCCATTGCTAGAGCAATCATTGAGGTAATTGCTGCAATTAAAATGAAGCCCATCATCAAATATTCTAGACGAGTAAACTTATCGCCTCGTTCTTTAACGGCCCAGCCGTAGAAAATAAAGCCGAGCACGTACGGAATAGAACATAACCAGAGGTATTGCATTCCAGAAAAGATCATTCCCGCAATTTCAAATAAAACCGCCACAATTCCCGGTAACATCAACTTAAATGATTGCTTCTTATATCCCACTTTGATTTGGTAAAAACCTACCAAAACATAGCAGACAAACATCGCTGCCGTACACATGGAAATGGCAAAATTATAAGCCGAATCAGTGAAAATCAAGGACGCTAGGAATAATTGTAATAAGATTTGGGTTAACCACAAAGCGTGAGACGGAGTGTTATTTTTATTTAAATAACCAAACCAGTTCGGCAATAATTTTTGTCGTACCATTTGACTAGTCGATTCCACTGGAAGTAGGGTCCAAGATAACCAAGCTCCCGCAATCGTAATGATCAATGAGATACTAACTAAAGCTCCTCCAACCGGTCCAATCATTTCAGCAACGACGTAGGTTAAGGCTGGATTGCTAACTTTAGCTAACTCTGCTTGACTCAAATAACCATAAGGTAACATTGAAATCACAATGTTTAACAATAAAATGGAAATAAAACCAACGATGGTAGCTTTACTAGCATCCGTCTTTTTCCGAGCGCGACCAGACATGATCATGGCTCCTTCAATTCCAATGAAGATCCACATCATGGTAATGATACACCCTTTAACTTGTTCAAACACTCCCCCGGCAGTCGCCCGTTGGTAAGTGAAGTTTTCACTAAAGTTATTCCAGAAATGTGCGGTAAAGACGTTCGCCTTAAACATCACAATTCCCAAAATAATCATGGCTACCAGTGGAACTAATTTAACAATGGTCACAATCGTATTGATAAAAGCAGCACTCTCAATTCCTTGGACTACCAAAATAGTTAGTAACCAAGAAATAATGGATGCAACCACGATTGCAGGTAGTGAGTTTCCACTTCGAAACGAGGGAACAAAATATCCCACCGCAGACATCATCATCGTGGCAAAAGCTACACTCCCTAACCAAGATGATAACCAGTAACCCCATCCAGAGAGAAATCCGGCTAGATTTCCAAAACCGGCGCGCGCATAATCAGAGATTCCATCTAATTCTGGATGGGTTTCACTCAATGATTTTAAACTCAATGCTAAACCAAAAATTCCCACTCCGGTTATTATCCAAGCTAATAAGGCTGGACCAGGAGTTGCCACTGCGGCTAATTGAGCACTGGCATTATAGATACCGGCTCCAATAGCAGAACTGATGACCAGCATTACCAGACCTAAAAATGATACCCCATTTTTATTTTCCATTAGTATATCCTTTCGGTTCCACGTTTTTGTAATTACCGACAAAATAAAACACGATATTCATTGGCTTAAATATCGTGTTTTAAGTTGTCTATTTTTCTTAATCTCGTTCGATTTAAAATAACAATACTAATAATTTACCACAAAAACGGTAGCATCGTCACTAGTTCAACTAAATTATATGTTTATAAACTTAATTTTTTACTTCTCAAATAATTTTTTGACTTTCTAAGTCGATCTCATTCATTACAAATTATTTATTGACTAACCGGATTGAAATAAGAACGATTACCCTTAGCAATCACTTCATTAACCACGTCAATCGTATCTTGATAGCGTTGACTTCGATTGGTATAAGCTCCCGAACCACTAACCACGGTGATATATTCTCGGCCGGTTTTATCTTTCATTAAACCGGTAAAGGCTCCTCCAGAATTGGGGGTAGATCCCGTTTTTAATCCTTCAAAAGTTAATTCCAATGGATTTTGTAAGTGTGGCATAATATCTTCTTTTAGGCGGGCAAATTCCGTCCGTTTCATTTTTTCTTCACCATCGGGGTGATAATAAAGTGTTTTTTCTTCGTTCAGATAAAGATTACGTAACTTAGGATACAAATCAATGTTCTTCTTAGCCAACAAAGCTAATTGACGAACCGTTGCTTTATTCTCCGCCTTATTTGATTCATTTTTAAGCTGATAATCAAACGCATCTTCGTTAACTTGACCTGCAGAATTGTACCAAGTTGAACCAGTTAATTTCAGTTCTTTCGCCCATAGTTGCAAAGCTTGTTGTTGCGTCATGTTTTTCGGGGTTAAATAGTCCGCTAACGCTAAGGCAGCATCATTAGCGGAGTTAGTATACATGGCATTAAATAGGTCCTTAATTGGAACTTCTTGACCCTCATGGATCGATAAATGAGCATAGAGGTCGTTATCCTTTTGTGACCAGTCTTCTTTTTGGCTAATTTTGACCTTGTCTTCCCAATGTAGTTTTCCAGCTTTAATCTGCTTTAAAACTTGATAAGACGTCAATAATTTACTTTGAGAAGCAATCCCAACTAATGTATCGCTATCTTTTTCTCCCAATACTTTCCCGGTTTTAGCATCTAGAACAATGGCATGCTTGGTATTGGCAGTTAATGGAATCGGTTTGGTTTCTGTTTTAGCCTTCGGTTTTGCTTGTTTTTTAGTAGTTTCAACTGGCTTGGCAGGTTTCGTTTGTTGATAAAACACTCCCGCTAAAACACCCACAACTAATAAACTTGCTACTCCTCCAACTAACATAAGAATCTTCTTATTCGACTTTTGCACTTGGGCATGTTTCATATGTTGATAAGTATATAAATGTTGATTATATTTTTTCTTTCGGTTAAAGCCGAACTTCATCGCTGGCTGATCTCTCCTTAATTGAGTTCCGGTAGCAAATTGATTTTTTTCTAATATTACTATTATAGCAAAAATAGGCACTTTATAAAGCCAAAATAAAAAGACCATCTCATTAAACAATGAGACAGTCGCTTATTTTAAACTTCTAATTTTCTTTCAAACCACTTGGATAGTAATGACAAACTGTAGTTCACAACGAAGTAAAGGGCCGTTACTAAGGCAAACATCGGAATCATGTAGTTCGGATTTTGTCCGTAAATCACCTGACTTCTAAACATTACATCGGTCAAAACAATCGCCGTTGCTAAGGAAGTATCCTTAACTAATGAGATGAATTGAGAAATCAAAGGTGGAATTGAATTTTTTAATGCCTGTGGTAACACAATGTACCACAAAGTTTGCATTTTATTCATTCCGGTTGAGATGGAACCTTCAATTTGACCCACCCCAATTGAGGCAAGTCCCCCAAAGATAATTTGAGCTACCATGGTGGACTCAAATACAGACATTGCCACTACCGTTGCGTTAAAGGCATTCAACTGAATACCTAACTTAGGAAGTGCAAAGTACGTGAAGAAGATTAGGAGTAGTAGAGGTAAGTTTCTAATTGTATTAACTACTAGGCGGACGGTCTTAGTGAAATATGGAATTTCTTCGAAAAGGATAATTCCAAAGATAGTTCCAAAAATAAAACTAATTAAAATTGAAATTATTGAAACCGCAATCGTAATTCCTAAACCAGCCATCAAGTAGTGAAGGTTTGCTGCACTAAATGCTGATGCTAAAATCATATATCTTCCCCTCCTATCCTAACTTATTCTTTAAATGGGTCATGTACGCCGATAGTGGAGCCGTAATAATTAGGTAAAAGATTCCAATTACAATATACGTATTAAATGGATCTAGATTAGCTCCAGAAATTACGTTGGCTTGGTACATTAAATCCAATCCGGCAACGAAAGATAGAATGGATGAATTTTTTACCAAGTTAATAAATTGGTTACCTAGGGATGGAATTGCCAACTTAAATCCTTGTGGCAATACCACATGAATCATTGCTTGAGTGTAGGTAAGTCCATTGGAACGGGCTCCCTCCATTTGCCCTTCATCAACAGAATTAACTCCTCCCCGAATACATTCGGCGATGAATGATGAAGTATATAGAATTAACGCCATGGTTCCGGCCCAGAATCCATTAATTTTAATGGCATGGGAAACCACTACGTAAAAGAAGAGCGTGATTACTAGCAACGGAATGTTACGGAAGAACTCCACAAACACATTACCAATCACTTTTAAGAAACGGTTAGGTGCCATTTCTAGCAATGCAAATACAGTTCCTAAAAATAATGATCCGGCTAAACCGAGGATTGAGGATAGAATTGTATACCAAAATCCAGTTACGATGGTTGACCAGTTATCTACTAAAATTTTGATCATTTCGTCAACTCCCTCCAATCTAGTCCTTCAATGTTTCCAAACCATTTCTTAATTAATTTATCATAAGTTCCATCGGCCCGAATTTGAGCTAATGCTTTGTCAACGGCCGCTTGAAGTTGTGGTTGGTTTTTATCAACTGCTAATCCATAAGGTTGGTTGGTAAAGGTTCCCCCCACCACCATTACGTCTTTACTTTGTTCCGTAAATCCGTAAAGAATGGCATTATCAGTGGTCATTGCATCACCTTGTCCAGACTGTAGCGCACTAAAAGCCTGCGAGTTATCTGGCATGGCAATCATTTTAGCCTTGGGTGCAAACTGCTTAGTAGTTTCTAGTGCAGTCGTTCCCATAACTCCAATAATAGTGGAATTAGGATTATTTAAATCTTGAATGCTTTTAATGTTTGAACCTTTTTTAACCAAGATGGATTGACCAGCAGGGAAGTATTGCTTTGAAAAATCAACGACTTTAGCCCGTTCGGAGGTAATGGTCATTGAAGCGGCTACAGCATCCACTTGATTATTTTTAACTAATTGAATCTTTGAACTAGTGGTAACCGGAGTAAACTCTGGTTCAATCTTAGTTCCTTCATTTTGGGCAATTTTTTTCGTAATTGCTTTAGCAATATCCACATCAAAACCTTCACTTTGACTAGTTTTGGGACTAATCAAACCAAAGAGTCGGGTATCACTTTTAACGCCCCAACGCATTACGTGTGAGTCTTTAACAGTTGTAAGTGAGTTTTTAGTTTGTGACTGGCTCTTTTGGTAACTAAGACCAAAAACAACCCCACCTACTAACACTACTACAAATACAATTGCTGCAATTAAACCATTGCGCTTTGTTTGGTATCTACTCATAAAGCTAGTCCCCTTTCTTAATGATGTTCAACTTGTGAAAGGAATTGACGGGCCCGTTCTGTCTTAGGCTGTTTAAAGAATTCTTGAGTAGAGGTATCTTCTAGGATTTTACCATCAGCCATAAATAATACTCGATCGGCTACTGCCTTGGCGAACTCCATTTCGTGGGTAACCACCAAAATGGTCATGTTCGGATTCTTAGCAATATCACGCATTACACTCAAAACACTTCCAACCATTTCTGGATCTAGTGCGGAAGTTGGTTCATCAAACAAGATTACTTTAGGATCCATTGCTAACGAACGTGCGATTGCAATCCGTTGTTTTTGTCCACCAGATAATTGGGCAGGGTACTTACTACCTTGATTAGTTAAATCAACTCGTTTCAATAGTTCGTCCGCAACCTTGCGATTCTCTGCTGCAGCACGCTTTAAAACAATCTTAGGAGCTAACATAATATTTTCTAAAATAGTTTTATTGTTGTACAAATTAAAGTGTTGAAAGACCATTCCCACATCAGTTCTTAACTGATTCAAGTTGGTCTTATCGCTACTTAAATCTTTCCCATCTACGATTAGTTTTCCTTCTTGAATCGTTTCCAGTCCATTAATGCTTCGTAGTAACGTAGACTTTCCAGAACCTGATGGTCCAATTAAAACTACTGTTTCGCCATGTTGGATGTCTAAATTAATATCAGTGAGGGCATGAAACTTCCCATAATATTTTTGGACGTCCTTAAATTGAATAATTGACGACATAATAATGTACCTCCTTTTTACTTAAACATTAACTTAATTTAAAGTATAATTAAGTATATAACAATATTGTTAAGATTTTATCACATAAAGTCTTAAAAAAGGAGCCATTTTATGAAAAATGAGTACAAAAACATCTTGGTGCCGGTTGATTATTCGTCTATAACTAAAGAGCTGGCGCTAAAAGCAGCAGAAATTGCAATCAGAAATAATGGCCGAATTGATCTTTTAAACGTAATTAACACTAATTTTAGTTTTACATTCGGAGCAATGGATGGAAATCAAATTACTTACACCGTTAATGATCACCTTAAAACGCTAAAAAAATTAGCTAGTTCAATTAAACAAGAGACTGGATTTACTAACATACATATCCATGTTCGTTTTGGAAATCCCAAAAATGTAATTGCTTTTGATTTTCCCAAAGAATATCATAACGACTTAATCATGATTGGAAATAAGAGTAAAAAAAGAACCCCTACACTCTTGGGTTCCGTTGCCAGTTTTGTAAATCTATACGCACCATGTGACGTGATGACCGTTAAGCCTAAAACCAAAGAATAAACAAAAAACTTGTAGGAATTAATTCCTACAAGTTTTTTTAGTTCTTATCTCCGTTACTAATATCGACTGCCCCTTGTAGATTATTCGCATAGTTTACAAAGCGGTCGGCATAGCTCGGATTTTTAAAGTTCTCGTTAATCGTTTGTTTTAAATCAGATAAATTATCAGTGATAATCCCATCAACATTCAAGAAAATCATTTGATTCATTTCATCTTCTTGGTTAACGGTCCAAGCAAACACAGCTTGATGATGCATGTGAGCTTTTGTAACAAAATCCTGCGATAAAGTAGTTTCTTCCATTGTATAGGCATTCGCCTTAGTTTCTGGGAAGGTAAAATTAAACGGCAAAATGTAACTACTATAAAGCTCTGGTTTATCTTTTTTCAGCTTAGAAATCACGGAGTAGTCTAACGAATGAACCCGATCATGATCCTTTAAAATTCGTTGACTGTACTTATTGATAAAGTTATCCATCATATCTTTTGAGTCATACTTAGTGGTTTTAACTTCAATCAATAACTTCTGATGATGCTTCTCTGCCGCGGTTAAGTAGTCATCGAAGCTGGCAATTTTAGCAGAATAACCATTTTCATGCGCAGTCAAATTTTGCATTTCTTTTAAAGTTAATTCATGTGGTGCCTTATCAACGTTTGCCAATGCTTTTAAGTTTTCATCATGCATTACCACAAACTCATGATCTTTGGTTTCATGTAAATCCATCTCAATATAATCCGGTTTTTCTCGTGTCGTCTTTTCTAACGCCGGGATGGTATTTTGCACTCCATTACCGTTATCAACACCTCGATGAGAAAGCGTTAGCGGTTTATTCAATGAAGCTCCTTGAAGATACGTAATATCATTCGCTAAACTAATTCCAACGAAAACTAGAATAAAGCAACCAAAGATAACTTTGAAAATCCGTCGTTTTTGTTTTTCAACTGGTTTAAAGTTTAACTTTTGGGGCTTTAAGTTGAAGTGATTAATCAACATAATGACAAAAGTTACGATGTTTAATCCACTGATAAATTGAATGATAATCCGGAAGATTCCCATGTTAAGGGAAGCCATAATCAAGGCAACATCGTTACTCTGATGTTTATCAAAGTAACTTTGGATTAAATACAATCCTCCAGAAGTTAGTGCTAACACTAGTGTAGTTAGCATCATTAAAACAAACATCCGCCAAATTAATAACCATAAATTATGTTTAGTTAGTTTCCAACTTTTTCGTGCGGCCCCTTTACTATTTTCGCTACTAAGAATGGTTAATGGTAGTGTTAAAAGTAACCGTAACGCGATGTAAAGAATTACGACATAAAATAACAACAATAATATGGTAAAAACTGGTTTCGTTAAAATGAAATCTAGAATAAAGGTGGGAATTTTAACCTTCGATAAAAAGGGAGAATTGAAGAAAATCCCACTAATTGGAAGCACCAACACAAAGTAAAATAGATAAAACCAGAAGCTGTGTTTATCCAATTTCTTTAAATCTAACAACGTGGCTTTAATAATGTTCAGCCAGTTCAAACGATGATATTCGTTGATATAACTGATTCCGTTCAGTAAAAACGAAAAGTGAATAAAGGTAAATCCTAAAATAGCGACTATCAACAACAGGATTTCTCCCGCTGCCAACGGCTTTTGTAAAATGATTTCAACAACATTCGTATACGATAAATACGAAATGTGATTAATCTGCATGATAGCCGTCATAATCCAATTGGTAATTGGTAAAATAATATCCATAATCACGATGTTAACGAATAAAATCAACAACGTGTAAGGAAACCAATCATGGAAAAAGGATTTCAACGACCCCAGTAATAATTTATTTTTAAACAAATTTTTTCTCCTGATAGTTAAGCGTTAATTATTTCGCTTTAGGAACTGAAATTGGTGAGAGGGGAAGTTCAATTCCAGCCTCTTTAAAGGCATCTAGGTAAGCTGCCAAATATTCGGCTTGAACTCGTAATTCCGCACTACTTTTAACGGTAATCACTGACTCAACAGCTAGTGAGCCATCTTTTAGATAAACCGTTCCAAAGATTAAAGGATCACCAATCACGTCTGGATTATCATTTTTCTTCGCTTTATTAACTTCAATCATGATGTTTTTAATCTTATCAATGGGCGAATCTGGCATGATTCGAATATCAACCAGTGCCAAAATATTATCTCTAGATAAGTTGGAAACCGTCGTAATGTTACGGTTGGGAATGAAATTAAGGGTTCCAGTTAAAGTTCGAACTTGCGTCGTTCTTAATCCAATTGCCACCACAAATCCATCAATTTCATTGATGATGACATGTTCTCCGACATCAATTTGGTTTTCAAATAGCAAGAAGAAACCACTAACAATATCGCTAACAAATCCTTGCGCACCAAGACCAATTGCCAAACTGAAGATTCCGGCCCCGGCAATTAAGGTCCCAACTGGAATACCCACAATTGCTAAAATGGAGTAAAGCCAGAAGAAAATCACTACATAATAGTAGGCATTTTCCGTTAAAGTAAAGATGGTTTTATTGCGTCGCTTACTTCGAAGCTTATTTTTATCGACGTTATTACCTTTTACTGCAACCTCTAGGCGACCTTGGTATTTATTAAATAGATGGGTAATAATCTTTTTCCCCATCGCTGAAATAAACCAAAACAATAGCGAAATTAAAATAATGCTAATAATTTTGGTAGCCACGTCCCAGAGAAAGTCATCTAAATTAAACTTATTTAAAAAGTTATTGATGATCTTATTATTACTGTATTCCTTAATTGGATTTTCCGCCGCTAATAAAAATGGTTGTAAATTCATTAATATGTACTCCTCTATGTTTTATTTCTTATCATTACTACTCTAACATTGATCTGATTTTAAATGTAGTCAATATAATCATAAAATTAGTTGATTTTTGACAAGGAATCATAAATCAATTGTAACCAAAAAAGCATCTTCGCTTTAATTAATTTTACCTAGATTAATTAACGAAAATGCTTTTTATTTATTTAATTTTTAGTTTATTTTTCTTTATCTTCCTTTCTTTTGAAAACACCTAACATGATGATTGCTAAGCTAACGATTAGATATCCCAGGTTGGATAGTCTGCTTGAGCTTTCACCAGTTTGTGGTAACTTTCCGTTTGATTGGTTTAGATTATTGTCGTTTTCGTGAACATTAGAAGAATTAAATGCTACATTTGCAGCGTTAACTTTACTTTCTTTTCGTTTTAATACTTCCAATTCCGCAGAAACTAGGGCTCTTTGTGCCGTTTCATTTTCAGTCATTGCTTCTGCTGCTGCAGAGTTAGCTAAGCTCAAATAATGAGCCGCTGCAAGTTTATATCGCTTAGCGTTGCTGACTGCATTACGGCTGGTTTGTGCCGCTACTTCTGATTCATTTGCAGCTACACTTGCCGTTTTGGCAAAACCATTAGCGCCAACGTTATCACCAACTGAAGCTGCTTGATTAGCAGAATCTGCTGCAGAAATAGCTACTTTAGCTGCGCTACTAGATACATTTGCTGTACTTGAAGCAACTACATATTCACTTGCAGCTAAACTTGATGATACTTGCGCTTGATTAGCATAGCTAACTGCCGCAGAACTAGCACTTGCTGCCTTTCTTGTTGCTTTAGTTGCTGTACTCAAAGCTGTTTGGATAACTGGATTGTTATTATTTTCAGGATCATTAGCAATTCCGCTTAATTTATTAGCGGCACTCTGTGATGCTGAAGTAGCAATGCTGGTAGTGGTACTTACCTTTTTCGCTAAATCTGCTTGTGATTGGGCTAAACTAGCTGCGGCTGCAGCAGATGCGGCATTGCTGATTGCTTGACTCCGACTCTTGGCAGCCATACTTGCACTAGCACTTGCTTCTGAGGCCGCGCTAACTGCTGCACTTGCTGCTTGGGCTTTTTCTAAAGCAGACTGTGCCTTTTCATTCTCAGCTACTGTTATTTCCGCTGCTGAGCTGGCTGAGTTACGGGAATTTGAAGCATTTTGAGCATTGTCGGTAGCCTGACTAGCAGCTACTTCAGCGGTACTTTCTTCTATAGAAGTATCATCATCACTTGCATCAATATACTCAGCTGCGGCTACGGCCCAGACTTTCATTGCAGAACTTGCATATTCTGTAGTGGCATCATTGGCTTTCGTCGCTGCATTTGCTGCTGAGGTTGCATCACTAGCTGCTGATGCAATAACCTGATTATTTTGATTAGCAGCGGCACTAGAAATCTTTTGTGCTTGTTGTGCTGCTTCTTGCGCGGCTTTTTTTGCTGCACTGGCAGCACTACTTTTGGCATTTGCAACACTTGCTGCTAATGAGGCTGATAATGAATTGGCCCGACCCAGTGCTTCTTGGGCTTTTACATTTTGAATAGCGGCTGACTTAGCTGCTTGTGCTGCTGAATCACGAACACTTATTGTTTTTTGTTCTTGACTCCTTGCTTGGCTAGCTGCATTTTGAGCTGTTTCTTCATTACCAGAACTAGCTGCATCACTTGCATCTATATATTCAGCTGCTGCTACTGACCAAACTTCCATTGCAGAACTTGCATGTACAGCAGCGGAATTATTAGCTTGAGCTGCTGCATTTACGGCTGATTGAGCATCATTCAAAGCAGATTCAATCTCATGATTACCTTTATTAGCAGAATCATTAGTAATATTTTGAATCTGTTGCGCGGCACTATGAGCAAAATCATTTGATGTACTTGCAGCTACCTTATTTTCATTTGCGACACTTGCCGCTAATGAGGCTGATAGTGAACTTGCTCGTCCTAATGCTTCTTGTGCTTTAGCGTTGGCTACTGCTACATCTTTTGCTGCTTTACTTGCAGAATCACGTGCACTTGATGCTATTTGTTCATTATCTTTAGCCTGACTAGCTGCTTTTTGCGCATCACTTTCATTCCCATATTTTGCTGCATTACTTGCTGTTTGATAATCATTTTTTGCTGCTTTTGAAGCATCATTGGCAGTTTTAGCATAACTATCTGCTTGGACTTTTGCTTGTGAAGCAGTGTTTGTTGCTGATAGTGCAGCTGAGGATGCGGCTAATATACCGGAATCATTCTTATTTGATCCTTCATTATAAATGGCATCTACTGTATTTTGTGCCTTTTGTGCGGCATCGCTGGAATTGCTTGCGGCTGCTTTATTTTGATTTGCTGTACTTGCTGCTAATGAAGTTGATAGTGAACTAGCTTTAGCTAGGGCTACTTGGGCTTTGGCAGTTTCAGCGGAAGCTGAACTTGCAGCTGTTGCTGC